>JAZRIJ010000066.1:0-34999 GCA_045645205.1 Eubacteriales bacterium | reverse complement strand
AGCAGTGCCGAAACAATCTGCTGTTGTGCAAAAACCTTTGGCATGGTATTTCCCTGCTGGCGTTAATCCACTTTGATACCACCTGCAATGCCCTCTTTAAGCATCTCCTTGTTTCGTTTGTAATTCTTTGCATTTTACAATCTTTTCTTTGATTGTTCAAGCTGAAGTTTAATGGATGCCTTGTCCGCATTTGTTTCGTTTGACAAACGGCTGCAATATACATCCTGCAGAACCGGACTTGGTATGGCTGCAAGTATGTCACAGGCTTTGGTAAGGTAATCAATTCTGCCCTGAGTGACCTTTATGTCATACTGTTTTCTCAGTTTAAGCAGTCCAAAACCCAAAGCAGAATTCGCCTTTTCTATGAGCGCCTCAAAACGGTCCCTGCCGAATTTTTTGATATATTCATCAGGGTCTTTTGCGCCCGTCATTTTTAGTATCTTAACGTCGAGACCAACCTCGCCCAATAGCTTAAATGCTTTATCTGCTGCTCTCTGCCCGGCTTCATCGCTGTCGTATGCAATAACAACGCTTTTGGTATAACGTTCCATAATACGCGCCTGTTCGGGAGTTATTGCTGTACCCAAAGTGGCGACGGAGTTTGAAAAGCCTGCGCCGTGCAGTGCTATAACATCCATATAGCCTTCACAGAGTATCAACCTATCGGCACAGTCCTTGCGCGCATAGTTCAAAGCAAAAAGATTTTTTGATTTTTTAAAAACAGGCGTATCACTTGAGTTCAGGTATTTAGGCAGTGAATCGTCAAGCACGCGTCCTCCGAAAGCAACTACATCTCCCTTTGTGTCAATAATAGGAATTATTACCCTGTTTCTGAAAAGGTCAAATGGTTTGCCCGTCTTTTTGCTTATTCCGCAAAGAAATCCCGACACCATTTCTTTTTCGGTAAAGCCATTTTGTTTCAGATGTGTCATAAGCGAGTTAAAGCTGTTTGGCGAATATCCTAATCCAAAACGCTTTATAAGTGAAGGGGAGAATTTGCGTTTTTGGAGATATGCAAGAGCCTCTTTTCCCTCGGGCGCTAAAAGTGAGGAGTGGAAAAACTTTGCCGCGGTTTTGTTCATCTCAAGTATTCTTGCCGAGCGTACCTGCTTTTGCTCATCGGAAGGATCGCGAGGGATAGTTATTCCAACTCGCCTTGCAAGAAACTCAACGGCGCTGACATAATCAAGATTTTCCATTTTCATTATAAATGTAACCACATCTCCGCCGGAGCCGCAACCAAAGCAGTAACATGTTTGAGTGTTTTTAAAAACGGTGAAGGAGGGGGTTTTTTCACTATGAAAAGGACATAACCCTATAAGGTTTGACCCTGCGGGTTTTAAGCTTACATAAGATGATATCACAGACTCGATATCGTTTCTGAATTTTATTTCTTCAATAACAGCCGGCGGTATTCTCATAACCAAACTCCTCCTTTCTTTTTGTAATTTGTCTTATAAATTTGTTCTTTCTGATGTAAGAGTGAAAAAATATATCTGCGAATAGGTTGGATTGGCTTATATCAATATCTATTTCCACATTTTCGGTAGAAATATATCCTTGTATTTATTCAAAGCATATCTGTCGGTCATACCGGCAATATAGTCGCACACAACACGTTCAACGCCTTCTTCTTCAACTTGCTTTTTAAATTCATCACCCATTTCTTCGGGGTGTTTGACAAAATGCTCATACATTCTTCCAAGCATAGCTTCAACCTTTATTTCCTCGCCCTTTGCCTTAGGGTTGGTGTATACAGCTTGAAAAAGAAATTCTCGAAGCTTGTTTGTTGCTTCCTGAACGTCCGACGTCATAGAAATACTGTTTTTACCTTCGCTCGCATCAACAACAGATGCGACCATGCAAGCAATTCTCTCACTGCTTGTGTTGCCGAGAATTTCACGCAGTTCAACGGGAATATCCTCGGGGCGCAGTATTTTTGCTCTTTCTGCGTCATCAATGTCATGGTTAATATACGCAATTCTGTCGGCAAATTTAACAATAACTCCCTCAAGGGTTGAAGCGAGGTGGTTGCCTGTGTGATTAACTATACCGTCTCTTACTTCCCATGTAAGATTGAGACCCAATCCGTCATTTTCGAGTTTTTCGACAACACGAAGACTTTGCTTATAGTGCGTAAAATCGGGAGAGTAGCATTTTTGCAATACTCTTTCGCCTGCGTGTCCAAACGGAGTGTGTCCGAGGTCGTGTCCCAATGCAATAGCTTCGGTAAGATCCTCGTTAAGTCTTAATGCGCGCGCAATGGTACGCGCGATTTGCGTAACCTCAAGCGTGTGAGACATTCTTGTTCTGTAGTGGTCGTCTTCGGGCCCAAGAAATACTTGTGTCTTGTGCATAAGACGGCGGAACGCCTTGCTGTGAGTTATTCTGTCTCTGTCGCGTCCAAATTCGGTGCGTATGGGGCAGGGAGGAATTGGGTATTCTCTGCCTCTTGTTTTTTCGGTCAAAAAAGCAAATTCCGACAAAGTAACCTTTTCTCTGGTGTACATATATTCACGAATGTTGTCCATAAAACAGTCCCGCTTCAAAATTATTACAATTTATTTTTTATTTTATATATAATATACGCAAAAAATTAAAAAAATCCTCTTTTTTTAAAAATAAAGAGGATTATACAATATTTACACAGATTTTATTAGTATTTTGTTGGAAAAACAATTGCAAAAAATAGAAACGGGCAAAAAATTTCGCCCGTTTCTAAGTATTTATTTAAAAAATAGAATAAGTCTGTATTTTTGGGGACAACGTAGATTAAACAGTACGGAATTCGACTCCAAGCTGTTTTGTCAGCTTTTTCATAACACTGTTTGCGACAGCATCAATATCTGAGCTTGTCAAGGTTTTTTCATTTGAACCTATAACAAGTCTGATGGTTACAGACTTTTTGCCTTCGGGAACCTGTTTGCCTTTGTATTCGTCAACAAAGAGCGCGTCTTGCAAATTTTCGGTTTTTTTGCCTGTTACAGCAGTGTATATGTCTTCCCATTTTACCATTGAGTCAACCAAGAATGATAGGTCATAGTTGTTTGTGGGAAATTCAGGTAACTGAACATAACGGTTTGTTCTGGATTTGAGAGGAATAAATGCATTCATATCAAGCTCAACAAGAACAGCGGAAAGCACTTTAATACCGCAGGAAATAGCCGCTTTTCTTGAAAGCAGACCCATATCGCCTATTTTTTTATCGTCAAGGTAGATATTCATCCATACAGTATCGTCTGCCCAATATGGCTTTTCTTCACGCTTAAATGTAAAGGTTTCCATGTGAGTATATCGGGGCATCATGTTTATAACGCCTTTTGCCGTACGGAAAAGCTCTGCAACGTTGTCAGATTTGCCAACAAATGCGCAACCCAAATGCTTACGCTGATAGGGAAGTTTTTCTTTTTCGTCATACGGAGATGAATAATCTTTGTCAGCGAAAACCTGAGCTTCTTCAAAAATAGCAAACGAATCAAAACTGTGTTCGTTTTTAACTATCGCTTTACAAATGTTGGGCAAGAGTGTAGAACGAATATACTTTTCCGAGGGAGAGGGAGGTGTGGAGAGTGCGAGAACTCCTTCTGTGTTTGGGAGAATAGCATTAACAAACGTATCCGTCATCCAAGGATAAGTAAATATTTCCTGCATATTACAACGGAAAGCAAGATATTCTTTAACCTTACGGACAAGGTCCATATCAAGTTGGTTTATTGCGCTGTCAAAGGAAGTAGTAATGGGGGTAGGCTCAAAGTTTTCGTAGCCGTACATACGAGCAACCTCTTCCATAATGTCAGCCTTAATAGATACATCTCCCGTAGAGCGCCATGTGGGCACAACTATGTGCATACCTGTATCGGTAAAGGTTACTTCATAGCCCATAGTTCCAAGCTTTTTGGCAACTATCTCTTGTGGGATACGCTTGCCGAGACGTCTGTCAAGCCAATCAAAGTCTACGTCTATTTCTTTCTTTTCGAGCTTGTTAACATACAGGTCCTTAAAGGAAGTTACTTTCATATCCGGATAAAGCTCGGAGAAGAGCTGCATAGAAAGGGACAACGCAAGGTCGCATCTTTCGGGATCAATAGCTTTTTCGTAACGGGAAGAAGCTTCGGTACGGTTATCATAACGAAGCGCAGTTCTGCGGACTGTGCGCGAGTCGAAGTTGGCGATTTCAAGTATAACACTCTTTGTTTCGGGAAGAATTGAATCTTTTGCGCCGCCCATAACACCTGCAAGAGCGACAGCACCTTCTGCATCTGCAATTACAAGGTCATCGTTTGTAAGCGTAAGCTCTTTATCGTTAAGAAGCTGAAGTGTTTCGCCTTCGTTTGCGCGGCGTACTTCAATGTGGTCTATAATATGATTGGAATCAAAAACGTGTGTAGGCTGACCGAGCGCAAGCATTACATAGTTGGTTATATCGACAAGCGCGTTTATTGGGCGCATACCTACGCGCCATATACGGCTCTGCATTTCAAACGGCGATGGTTTAACGGAAAGACCTTCCACTCTTGCGCCGATGTATCGCGGACATCTCTCCGAGTCAACAATGCGCACATCGTATTCTTCGGTGGTATCAGGAGTGTATTTTTCAAACTCAACAAGGGGGAGGTCATAAAGTGCCGCAAGCTCTCTTGCAATGCCGTAGTGTCCCCACAGGTCAGGACGGTTTGTCATAGATTTATTGTCGATTTCAAGGATCATATCATCAAGATCCAGCGCTTTGGCAATAGGTGTACCCGCCGCAACATCAAGGAAGGATACATCCATAATTTCGTGATCATCGTTTGCGGGAAACAGGTCTGCAAGTCCGACTTCGACGGAGGCACATATCATACCAAAGCTTGCTACACCGCGAAGCTTTGCGTTTTTAATTTCGACAGGCTCACCCTCGCCATGCCAACGTACCATAGCTCCGGGGCAGGCAACTACTACCTTCATCCCAGCTTCAAGGTTACTGCCGCCGCAAACAATATCTTTAATATCTTCAGTGCCTACATCAACTTTGCAAACGCGGAGCTTGTCTGCATTAGGGTGGGGCAATACTTCTTTTATAATACCGATAACGATTTTGTCAAACTGCTTTCCGAGGTCATGTACACCCTCAACTTCAACCGTAGACATAGTAAGATCATATGCCAGTCTGGAAAGGTCCATATTTTCGGGCAGCTTAACGTAATCTTTGATCCAATTAAGTGATAATTTCATATTGTTTTCCTCCTTAACGGAATTGGTTGAGGAATCTGAGGTCTGTACCGTGGAACAGACGGACATCATCCACACCGTAACGCATCATAACAAGTCGGTCAAGACCGATGTTTACATAAAAACCTGTATATTCATCTGGGTCAACACCTGCCGCGCGGAGAACATTGGGATGGGGTGTGCCGCCGGGCATGATTTCTATCCATCCTACGTGCTTACATACGCTGCAGCCTTTTCCACCGCATACAAGACAGCCCATATCAATCTCAAATCCGGGTTCAACAAACGGGAAGAAGCCTGCACGCATTCTTACGGGGACGTCTCTGCCAAACACCTTTGAGAGAATACTTTTTATCATGACCTTGCCTGATGTAAAGGTTAGATCTTTATCCACAATAAGCGCTTCATACTGGAAGAAAGCGCGCTCGTGGCGTGCATCTGTTGTTTCGTTTCTGTATACTCTGCCGGGGTAAACAAAACGGTATGGAGGTTTGTGCTTTTGCATATATCTAACACTTCCGCCTGTTAAATGCGGACGCAGGCAGAGCTTTTCGTTTGCTTCGCCCGAATCGTGTCCCTCAAGCCAGTAGGTGTCCATACTTTCACGCGCGGGATGGTTGGGGGGGAAGTTCAGGTTGTCAAATGCGTAGTATTCGCTTGTAATTTCCGGACCGTGAAATATTTCAAAGCCCATAGAGCGAAACGCATCGTTAAGGTCATAGCACATTTGCGTAATGGGGTGGAGTCCGCCGATCTGCGGAGCAATACCGGGCAGGGTATAGTCAAAATCGGGAGAAATCTCCGATGCTTTGAGTTTTAACTCTTCTCTTTTGCCTTCAATATGCTCTGTCAGCAGATTTTTTACATTGTTTACCGCTTTTCCCATTTCAGGACGAAGAGCAACGTCAAGCTTTGGAATTTCCTTGAGCAGTTCTGTTACTGCGCCCTGCTTTCCAAGCAAAGCGCCTTTGATCTCCTGAAGCTCAATTTCTGTTTTTGCTTCTTTGATCCTCTTTGCTCCGTCTCGGAGCAAGGCTTCTAATTTTTCTTTCATTTCTTTTGATCACTCCAAATATATGATTTTATTATTTTTAAAATAAAAAAGTCTTTCGTCCTGATAAAAAGGACGAAAGACGAGCAGTTTTCCGCGGTACCACCTTTATTTATGCTGATAAAGCAAACACTTTATAAGACTGATAACGGTTCCTTTTACCGTAACGGACTACTAAAAACTTTCACCCGTTCCGCTCGGAAGCGAAATGCGTATAACCACAGACACAAGACCGCTTACAGCCGAAAGGCGATCCTCTCTGAATATGTCTTTTGCGGTACGCTGAACTTCTTCAATGCGTTTATTTATTAAAGTAAAAAACATTATATCACATTGCACAAAAAAATGCAAGAGATTTTATTAAATTAATTCCACTGAATACATTTGATTAAGCTTACATGGGTGATATGAAAGCTTTGCTTTGCGAAGCCCCTCTATTCCGAGGTCTTCTTCGCGGTTGAGGAATTTTTTGTCTGGCCAACCGTAAGCGGCAAAGCAATTATTTATTTTTGCATAACTGCCTTCATAGTTTCTGTCTGCTTTTTCAAAATGAATATCTGCTGTATCATCATTTATTGATGAGCCGATAGAGTATGCTACATAGTTTCCGTTGACCGTAAGAACGCAGGCGCGGAGTTTCAGTTCTTCAAAATGGTTAATGGCGCAATTGATAGCCGTATATTCTTCCTTGGGGCTGTTTTCAATAAGGTTGAACATATATTCTGCGCAGTTTTTGAGAATATCAATATTATCATTGTTTATACTTATATATTCGCAATTATAATTTTTATCGAACTTTGAAATATGATTGCGCTTTGCATGATATTTTTTTCCTGAAAGCAATGCCAGATCCTCTTGGTTGTAGACATATTCGCATTTTCCGTCAAGAAGGTTTGTTTTTGTGTTTGGAAAAATATCGGTAATTATTTGCGCTGTTTCTTCGGTAAGTGGCATAAATCTGATTTTGTTTTCGCACGAAGAAACAATAAATTCAATAGTTTCTTTAACATTTTCATTCAATCCGCGTGGGAAATAGATAACGCAGTTACCTTTATCGGACAGTCCGCGGCAGACTATGTTGCCGTTTATAACAGAGTAAGAGGTTTTAAAATATTCTTTCCAAAAAAAGAGAGATGGAAAGCTAAACATAGCAATTCCGTCTTTGTTTTTTCCTGTTTTTTCAAATATATCTCGGTCGGAAAGGTCTATAAGCTTCCAATTAATTTTATTGGTAATGTTTGTATTAAGCATAAACTAATTCCTTAACTGTGTTTAAATTTAGGTTTATTATACACTAACAACAGAAGGATTTGAACTTGCTTCAAAAAAAATTAACATTTTTTTTCAAAAAAAATCAGATTGCTATTGAAAAAATAAAAATGATGTGTTATAATACAATGCAATATGTAAAAAACTGATAAAAAGAGGTAAAGTGCAATGAAAACAGCTATTCAGCCGGATTATAAAGAATCAACAATCAGATGTGCATGCGGCGCAGAAGTAAAGACTCGTTCCACAAAGGGCGATATGCGTGTTGAAATTTGCTCAAAGTGCCACCCCTTCTTTACGGGCAAGCAGAAGTTCGTAGACGCAGGCGGCCGTGTTGACAAGTTCAAACAGCGCTTGAACAAGGCAAAATAATTGACCTTGGACTAACAACGGGTAAGATGTCTTTTTCGCACATCTTGCCCTTTTTGTTTTTACAAAAGAAATTATTAACATATAAAATAATTTTTTAAAAGCATTATAACGGTTTTTAGGGGAGATTTTACTCTTTTTTAAATATATACACTATCGAGGTGAAATAAATGCCCGAACTTAATATTTTTAACGATACACAGGATAAGGAAATAACAAAAGCAGTACTTGTAAGCGCAATATTCCGAGGTGATGACAGAGACTATGCCGAAACCTCACTTGACGAGCTTGAGCGTCTGCTTGAAACAGCAGGCGGACAGTGCGTTGCCCGTATGACACAGATAAAAACCGCCCCCGATGCCGCAACATATATTGGAAGCGGAAAAATAAAGGAATTGTCCGAATTATGTCAAAACAACGATGCCACACTTGTTGTATTTGATACCGAGTTGTCTCCCTCTCAAATACGAAATATCGAAAAAGAGGTTAACAATGATGAAAGCGATATATTTGTTATGGACAGAAGTATGCTTATTCTCGATATATTTGCTCTTCACGCAAAGACGGGAGAGGGAAAACTGCAGGTAGAATTGGCTCTGCTTAAGTATACAACTCCCAGACTTGCGGGTAAGGGTTTACAGCTCTCACGTCAGGGGGGCGGTATAGGAACGAGAGGCCCCGGCGAATCCAAGCTCGAAAGCGACAGACGACATATAAAGCGCCGTATGGATGCGCTTGAGGATGAGCTTGAACTGCTTGAAAAAAACAGAAGTATTCAGCGTAAGCAGAGAGATAAATCGGGGCTTTATAAAATAGCGATTGCGGGTTACACCAATGCAGGAAAAAGTACGTTTCTGAACTATCTTACGGGCGCAGGAATACTTGCCGAGAACAAGCTTTTTGCTACTCTTGACCCTACGACCAGAAAATATCAATTACCTTCGGGAAATGAGATACTTCTTACCGACACTGTCGGTTTTATCAGGAACCTGCCTCACCATCTTATAAATGCGTTTCGCTCAACACTTGAAGAGGTTGTATACTCGGATGCTGTGCTTGTAATGATAGACGCTTCCGAACCTGAGTGCCACGAACAGCTCGGTGTTACAGAAAAATTGCTTGATGAGTTGGGGGCTGTAGGTAAACCTATACTTTACGTTTACAATAAATGCGATGTTGAGACAGATGTTATTCCGAAAATAAAGCAAGGGGCGGCAGAAAACAACACTTTCTTTATATCCTCGCTGACGGGTGAGGGTATTGACAAGCTGATAACAAGAATAGAAGAGCTTGTAAATGATGGAAAGACCAACGAAACATTTTTGTTCCCCCACAATGATCAGTCTATGGTGAATGTTCTCTATAAAAATGCGGTTATTCTCAACACTGAATATCTTGCGGAGGGTGTGAGATTAAAAGCAACTGTTGATTCCAAAACGAAGGGAATACTTTCAAAGTATCTGGTTAAGTAATTATGAAAGAGAAGAGTACAGGAGAAAATGAAAATTTATACACAACGCTTGGCGGAGAGGGTTGTTTTGAAATAACCATTGACAAGTCGGTGTTTTTGGGGTATGCCAAAAGAGTAACCGAAGAAAGTGATGCTGTTGATTTTATTAATCAGATAAAAAAGAAACATTCAGACGCAAGGCACAATGTTTATGCATATGTACTGAAAGATACGAACACAACACGTTACAGCGATGACGGTGAACCTGCGGGAACTGCGGGTATGCCTGTGCTTGATGTTATACGTAAGACCGGTTTTACTGACGCTGTTATTGTTGTAACACGTTATTTCGGTGGTATATTGCTTGGAAAAGGCGGTTTGGTAAGGGCTTACACGGCGGCTGCAAAGGGGGCTGCTGAGTCAGCGCAAATCATAACCTATACAGAATATACAGAATTTGAGGTTTGCTGCGCATACGCTGATAATGAAAAAATACGATATGAATGTCAGTTTTTCGATATAATTGAGGACGACATCGAATACAGTGATAACGTAACGCTGAAATTGGCTATAAAAACACCGTTTTTTGAGCAGTTTTGCACAAAACTGTCGGAAATAAGCGCGGGACGTATAACTCCAAAGAAAACTGGCGAAAGATTTGACAAAATATAGAATGTAATTGAAAAAGGGAACTTTTATTGCAAAAGCTCCCTTTATGTTATTATTCAAAATCAATGTTAATGTTACCAACACCGCAGTCAAGATTAACTTTTACAGCATTGGGTTTTGCCGAAACCTTGTAATCTCCCAGGGGGCTTCCGTCAACCTTAACCGTTCCTATACCTTTGTTTATGTTTAGTTTATAGTCTTCTTTATTTCCGATAAGGGTAATATTTGCATTGCCTACACCGCAGTTTATTTCGCTTTGTGATGTAAATCTTGCATTAAGGTTAAGTTCACCTATACCCATATCAAGGTCAAGATTTCCGATAGTCCCCTCTATGGTAAGCTTACCTGCGCCTCCGTCAATGTCAGCATCTTTTTTAACGTAAAGCTCAGACACCGTAACTTCACCCGCCCCCAACTCAAACGAAATACTTTGTGCTGTAAGTCCGTTTATGTTGATAATGCCTGCCCCGGCTTCAAGGTCAAATTCATCAAGCTCAAAGCTTTCGGGAATTTCAAGAACAAGTATTTCACTTGTTTTGTTTATCGAAATAATATCAAAATGATTTTTTTCGATTATTTTTAATTTGCCGTTTTTGTTTTGAATAACCTTGATGTTGTCGCTGTTGGTAGAGGCTTTAAAGCTGTCGCCTCGTTTTACCGTAAGACTGATGGATTTTAGTTCAAGTTCAATATTCTTGCTTTCCGATACCTCGATCGAATATGTTTCTTTTATTGCTTCTGAACTATTATCGGGGGAGACTGTGTTAATTACAAATGATATAAGATTTATTATTGTTGAAAAAATACTTATTATAAGAAATATTGCAAAGGCAATAGCCGCATATTTAATTATTTTTTGTGTTTGAGTCATTTGACGTCAACACCTCCGAACAGGCAGGTGGCGTTTATGTAAATGGTAATACTGCTGTCCTTACATTTTTGAATTCTTTTATCGGAAATACCGCCAAATATGCTTGTTGAAGATACTTTTACGTTAATGTCCTCTGGAACGTAAATATCTATTCCTCCAAATATAGAGCTTAAATTTATAACGACATCATCATTGATTATAGCTTTTTTAAGATCAAGCTTAATTGCACCGAATATTGCGTTAAGTTCAACGCCTTTAAAAAGTCTGTTTTCGTAGTTAATATCCTGTGATGAGAAAATTGCGTTTATGGACTCTTGACTGTTTTCAGAAGACCCATTGAGTTTTTTTATTGCATTCTTGGTTTTTTGGTTAAATGTATCTTTAAAAATGAGAGAAATGCCGATTATTATTGCAACAGAGGGAAGAAACAGTTTCCATATAAGCTTGAAATTAATAATTCCCTGACAGCCGAGAAGTATAGCAATGCCAATGACTATTCCGATTATATCACCTGTTTTATCTTTGTCTTTAAAAAGACCGAAAATACATGGGATTATCCAGACGAGGGTCCACCAGCCGTCAAAAAATAGGTTAATCTCTGCAATACCGAGGGTATTCAGTCCCCAGATAAGACCCAAAACAACGAGTATTATCCCCCAGGTGATATTTGTTGTTCTTTTCATTTTTATTCTCCTTTTTTAATATGTTTTAGTTCTTCTTTCGTGAATTCATATAGTTTCGGTCGACTGTTATGACGGTGTTGTATGACGGATCGACCTTTCTTATTTCTTTTGTTATTTCACTGCAGAAAAAGTCATCGTTTGTTTCGTAGTCAAACGGAAGATTTACGTCAAATATTAAATTGGTATGGGTATCACCAAATACGACTCTAAAATCATGCATGGATATTCTGTTGTCTTTTGATTGTAGTATAAGCTGAACTATGGTTTTTAACTCGGTTATTTTAGGGTTGTCGGTTTCAATGGGGTCAAGATGAATAACCAAATGGATATTCATATTTTCCAATACGTCAAATTCGATGTTATCTATGGTGTCATGACTTATCATAATGTTTGTGCTTGCCGGAACTTCTGCGTGAACTGAGGCAAAGCATCTTCCAAAGCCGTAGTTGTGTACCACAAGGTCGTGAATGCCGATAACACCGTCATAGCTTAATATCTTTTTCGAAAGTTTTTCGACCAGTTCTTCATCAGGCGCAGCACCGAGCAAAGGATCTGTTGTCTCGGTTATAAGCTTTACTCCGGAGTAAATTACAAACAGAGCAACAGCAAGTCCTAACCATCCGTCAAGCATAATGTCTGTAGTAAGTCCGATTATGCTTCCTATAATGACAACGGTGGTGGATATAACATCATTTATACTATCTGCAGAAGAAGCGATAAGGGAGGTGGAGTTGATTTTTTTGCCTGCCGAGCGATAAACCAGACCTTGAAAAAGCTTGATACCTACCGTAAGGGACAGGATTACTATACTGATTATAGAATATTTGGTTTCCGTTGGGTTTATTGTTTTTTCAACAGAACCTAAAAGAAGGTCGAAGCCTATCGCGGTTATAATACAGGATACGATAAGTCCCGATATATATTCCATTCTTGCGTGTCCGTAAGGATGCTTTGCATCTGCGGGCTTGCCTGCTATTTTAAATCCAAACATAGTTATTATCGAGGAACCTGCATCGCAAAGGTTATTCATTGCATCGGCGGTTACGGATATACTGGAGGTGACAATTCCGATAATAAGTTTAATTAAAAACAAAATTGCGTTTGAACTTATACCGAATATGCCGGTAAATTTTCCATAAGAGTTTCTGACGGCGGGATTATCCGTTTCGTCAGAATTTTTTATAAAAAGTCTGAAGAGAAATTTCATTTTTACTCCTGCCTTTCGTTTGTCATTTTATTATTTATTGATTTATACAGTAAAAATATCGCAATTAAAGTGTTTTTCGATATAGTTTGCAAAAAAAGGACTGCATTCTATTATAATAACACCGTTTTCTTCCTCAATTTCGTAGAACAGACAGTAGGAATATTTTGCAAATACAGAAACACAGTAGTTATGTCTATCTTGTGTTTTTATAGTATTTTTTGCTTCTTTATATGGTTTTATGGCTGTAATATCGGTATAATAAAGCCTGCAAATGATCTGTCTTATGTTTGCATTGTTTTTTGTTATACAAAATTCAAAGTCGTTAGCGTAATAAGTGTAATTAAATGTGAGATACCGTGATATTACAAGAATTGCCGTCATAAAAAACATAATGGCTGTCATTTTTAAAGCTACCGACATAACCCCCTTTATTTCTAACGAAAATGCGGTAAAAACAAGGGTTGATATCAGCAGGAACAAAATAATAAATATTGTTGGAGTTTTGTTCGGTTTTGGGGTATATTTCATTTTTTTGCTCTTTTTATATTTTATTTTACTGTTCCGTGGGACAGTAATATTCCGTTTTTGTGAATTTCAATAAGTCCGAAGGATGAGTATATGCTGTCTCGAGGCATGGATATACTGCCGGGATTGAAAATATATAGTCCGTTGCTTCTGCCTACAAAAAGTTTGTCGGGGGGGATATACTCGCTGTGTTTGATGTGAGTGTGTCCGTATACCGCAATATCCGCATTTGCTTCAACTGCTGCATAAATAAGGTTTTGCAGATTAAAATTAACATTGTGCTTATGCCCGTGGCAAAGAAATATTTTTTTGCCGCAAACCGTAATGCATTGCTGTCTTACATTGTTTTTTGCTCCACGAAAGCCGTCTTCATGGTTTCCGTTTACGGTAAAAATGTTTTGTGGAAGATTATCAAGAGTATTAAGATCCATTACGCCGTCTCCCGAATGAATCAAATATTTTGCATCGGGGTGCATATCTACTGCTTTTTTTATATTGGCGTATTTCCCATGACTGTCGGAGAATACGATTATTTTCATAAATAATATTTCCTTTTTTGTGTAACTGTATTTTTGTGGTCTCATATACTGCTTATGAAAAATGATTTTTATCAATAACAAACAAGGAGAGTATTTGTATGGAAATCGATAAGAGACAAATTATGAATAAGCTTGATGGCATAAATGACGAGGATCTGAAGAATATTGTCCGATCTATAGCCAAGTGTGCAGGAGTAAGTGACAGACGGGCTGAAAGGGCTGTTTCAGATATATCAAAGCTGCGTAACAGCCTGTCGGGAATGTCTGAAAAGGATCTTCAGAATGCATTATCTATGCTTGACGAGGATACTGTAAATAATATCAAAAGGCAAATGAATATGTAGTAAAAGGAGGCATTATGAACGACTCAGGTGATATCAGCGGTATTATCAGCAAATTAACCGAAAATCCAGAGATGATGAAAAGTTTAATGGGAATTGCCGGAAATCTCATGAACAGTAATAATGATAACGGCGGTAAAAGTGAAACTGCCGAAAAATACGAAAACAATAGAAGCGCTCCTCGAGATAAAGGTTATGACAGAAAAGAGGAAAGACATTACGAGGATATACAGCAAAATCATCGCAAGCGTGGAGATGATGCCGAAAATCTTATTCGTTTACTGTTGGCGCTCAAGCCTTATGTGGGACCTGACAGGTGCGACAAGATCGACAGCATAATAAAAATACTGAAGCTTGTGCAGTTAAGCGAGAAGACCGGGCTTCTTAAATCATTATTATAAAAAGGAGTGAGAACTATTTACAGCAGAAATATGAGCAGGAGAGGAAATATGCAAAACAGTGCTCCCACTCCAATGTCTGTACCGCAGACAGTAATACCAAAGCGCAAAGCTATAGTTGAGGAAACAACATCGGAAAATCAAATAAAACCGGAGTTACCTTCAGCGCCACCTAACTATCGGGGAATGATATACGATATGGTGCAAGGTAGGGAAGAAAACCAAAATGCCGAGGGCATAGAGCGTATTGCTCGGGATGATGAGACATATGGGGACTATGAAAAAAACATACGCCGCCGTGAGTATATGCAAAAACGAGAAAAAGGGTCTGCTTTTTCACATTTTAATGTTCCTGTTGAGCGCACGGTACAAAGTGAACAAAAAAACGGACTGCACAAACTTATTGATGGACTTCAAAATATGTCATTTTCTCCGGAAGATGTGCTTATTTGCGCTATGATAATACTTATGCTTAACAGTAAATCTGAGGACGATATACTGATGGTCCTTGTTTTGATGATGTTGTTATAGCCCTAAGGTTCTTACATAATCGGGTAAACCTTGCTCAAAATTAACTCCGTATCTTGTGTCAGTGCCGGCATTTTTTGTGCGGATAATGGAATCCTCGGTGAAGTTAACAGCTATTCTTGTTGCTTCGGCGAGGGTTTTGTTATTTAAAAGAGCGCCAAGCAGGGCAGAGGCAAATACGTCGCCTGTTCCGTGGTAAAACCCTTCCATTTTGGGTGCGAGGGATATGTCAAATATGTTGTTTTGGCTGTCAAAAGAGGCGGCTCCAACCGCGCTGTCGTCAAAGTGGACACCTGTAAGTACTGCTTTTTTGCATCCCGTTTCAGATATCTCTTTTAAAATGTCTTTAATGAATGTTTCAGTGTAAGGTCCTTCACAATATTCCCTGCCCAGCAAAAATAAAGCTTCTGTAATATTGGGTACGATTATATCAGCTTTACCGCACAGTTTTTTCATTCCATTTATATATTCATGTGTAAAGCCTGCGTAAAATCTGCCTGCATCTCCCATAACGGGATCGACCATTATAACGGTGTCATCTGTTTTGAATATGTCGATAAATTTGTTTACCGTTTCTATTTGTGCCGTTGAACCCAAATATCCGCTGTATATGGCATTAAATTTAAGTCCGAGAGTTTTCCAGTGTTTAACTATTTCGTTCATTCCATCGGTTAGGTCAAGGAAATAATAACCTTCAAATCCGCCCGTATGAGTAGATAAAAGTGCTGTGGGCAAAACAGAGGTTTCTATGCCTGCTGCTGATAATATGGGACAGGCTACCGTAACGGAGCATTTTCCCACTCCCGATATATCATTTATTGTAACTGCTCTTTTTTGCGGATTCATTGGTTTTTGACCCTTTCGATATGTTTAATAATAAACTTTTTTGCATTATAACATATTTGGGATTAAATTACAATAAAAATATGTAAAATGAATATTAGATTTAGTGTTGCGGTACAAATGGGGGGACTGAAAGTTTACAAAACATTAAATTGCTTTCGTGGAGGTGGTAAAAAAGTGTTTTGTGCAGGTTATACAAGTGTAGAAAAAAATATTAAAAATAAGTGCAATTTGCACAAAAAAAGTAAAGTTTTTTATACAATGATATCAAAAAATATTAGTAAATTGCATTTACCTCGGGCGCAGAAATATAAAGTTAACATTAAAAATAAAAGCTAAAAATTAAGAAAAATACATGATTGAGTAAGACAAATTTACTGAAAAGTAGAAAACCACAAAAAATGCTAAAAATGTCGAAAGGATGCTGAAAATGTAAATAATTTTTGATTAATAAGTGGTATTGCTATATATAATAAGGGAAAAGGGTAAATGCTCTCTTGACTTTTTTGTGGTTGTGTGCTATTATTATTTCGCACTAAATTACGGCATTTCCGGCGTGAAACGCAGGATTATAAAGGGTATGACGCAGTACTACGCTCAAAGATAGTGGGCGGAGTAGTGTTTTTGCGTTATTTTTTGCTGATATAACGGCTCCCTGCCCTAATAAAAATGTGTTAAGTTATCAAAATCTTTATGGGAGGAAAAACCATGAACAAATCCATATTCAAAAAGCTTTTATGTGGATTTTTGACAGTGCTTATGCTCGTTGGAACAATGACGACAGGCATATTTGCGGCTGCAAGCACTTCAACTTCCTCGGACAAAACCGAGGAGACCACATCGTCATTGGAGGAAATCAAGGCGCTTCTTGATACTATTGATTACAATGACTATTACGCAATGCACAGCAATGCAGGAAAAGCAAAGGATACCTTTACGGTAAACCTTGCCGAAGCATATGTTGAATCCAAGGGGACAGACAACGAGGCTGAAAAAGGCAAAGTTGTGGTTTATACCGAGGAACAAACAAAAAATGAATTTGGCAAATCGGTCAAATCGATTTACTTGCCCGAAAAAGGAACTGCGATATTTGAAATCAGCGTTCCGTCCACGGGACTTTACACGGTAGACATTGAGTATTATTCCTACAAGGCGAAAGCTACTTCGATTGAGCGTATGCTTTATATTGATGGTAAGATACCTTTTTCTGAATCAAGATATCTCACGATGCCTAAGACGTGGATAGATGTGCTTGAGGAGGATGGTTCGTTTAAGACTGACCTTACCGATAATGATATTCGTCCTACTAAGGAGCAGATTCCGACATGGAATATATACACACTGTCTGATTCTACCGGCTTTGTTGTTGAACCTTTGCAACTTTATTTGACAGAAGGTAAGCATACAATATCCTTTGAAGCCGTAAGAGAGCCTGTAGTGTTCTCGACTATGAAGTTTTATCCATATAAAGATCTTCCAAAATACGAGGATATTGTTAAGGAATATGAAAAAAACGGATACAAGCCGGTCAGCAGTGAGGCTGCTATTGTTGTCGAAGCGGAGAAGCCCGACAGTGTTTCCGAACAGACTGTGTATCCTTTGAATGACAGATCATCTCCCATAACCTCTCCCCAGGATCCTTCCAAAACAAAACTTAACACAATAGGCAGTGACAAGTGGAAAACAGCAGGACAGTGGATAAAGTACACTATTAAACCCGAAGAGTCAGGACTTTATGAGCTTGCAATGAGATTTAAGCAGTCTGAGCTCGAAGGTATGTACGTTTCGCGCCGTATATATATTAATGGAGAAATTCCTTTTGAAGAAGCAAGCTATCTTGAATTTCTTTACAATGACTCATGGCAGCATGCAGTTCTTGCATCTAAGGATGGAACCCCGTATCAGTTTTATTTTGAAGCAGGAAAAGAATATGAGATTAAGTTTGAGGTCGTTCTTGGTTCTATGAGTGAGGTCCTTGACCGTGTAGACAATGTTCTGACACTTATGAACGAATCTTACCTTAAAATATTAATGATTACAGGTTCGTCTCCGGACCAGTATCGCGACTATAACTTCGGAAGACTTGTTCCTGAAGCTATCAATAATCTTATCTTCTCTGCAAGAGAGCTTAAGGCAGTAGGAAAGTTGCTTGAAGAAATAACAGGTCAGACAGGTTCTCATGTTGCTACTCTTAATAAGATCGTTGTTCTTCTTGAGAGGATGACAAGCAATGAGGACGAGGTTGCCAAGAATCTTGAAAACCTTAAGACGTACATAGGTACATTGGGTACATGGTTGTTGGATTCTAGAGCGCAACCCCTTGAAATAGACTACTTTACATTTCAGGCGCCCGGCACAAAGCTTCCCAAAGCTAATTCGAACTTTTTTGAAGCTTTGTGGTTTGAAACAAAAGCATTTATTCTTAGTTTCTTCATTGACTATTCCACATTGGGTGCAACAGTTGAGATAGATGGTGACTCAAAGGTTGAGGTCTGGACGACAATCGGACGCGAAAAGTCCAAAATCATGCGTCAGTTGGTTGACAGTGATTTTATGCAAAATAATGATATTTCTGTTGAGATAAAACTTGTATCCGGCGGTGTACTTCAGTCAACACTTGCAGGAATAGGTCCTGATATTGCGTTTCTTGGTTCTTCGGACTGTGTAAACTATGCTATACGTGATGCTGTTCTTCCTTTGAATGAAATGGAAGGTTTTGATGAGGTAATCAAGAGATTTCCTCAGGCGGCGATAGATACACTTACACTTTACGGCGAGACATTTGGTTTGCCGAATACCATGACATTCCTTATGATGTTCTACAGAATGGACATTCTTGCAGACCTTAATGTTGAAGTTCCAAAGACGTGGGATGAGCTGAAGAGTATTATCCCGGTTCTCCAAACAAACAATATGACAATAGGTTTCCCATCCAAGACGGCGGGAACAAAACTCTTCCTCTATCAAATGGGCGGTGAGATGTACGCTGATGACGGTAAGAGAATAAACCTTTCATCAAATGTAGCTCTTTCTGCATTTACAGAACTTACAGACTTGTTCCAGTCTTATCGCTTCCCTCTTACATACGAAGCGGCTAACCGATTCAGAACAGGTGAAATGCCCATACTCATTTCTGAGTATATCGCCCTTTACAATCAGTTAACGGTATTTGCTCCTGAAATTGACGGTTTGTGGGAATTTAAAGCGCTTCCCGGATTTGTTGATGAAAACGGTGAGATCAATAACTGCTCAGTTGTTACGGTCGAAGGCGTATGTCTTATGAAGGGCGCTGAAGATAATCCCGAAGAATCATGGAAGTTCCTTGAATGGTTTACAAGAGGAAATGTTCAGGCAAACTACTCCAATGAGCTTGTTGCTGTTGTAGGTCAGTCTTCTAAGAATGCTACGGCGAATATTGAAGCCCTTTCCGAGCTTCCCTGGTCTTCGCGTGAATATGAGAATCTTATGGAACAGTTTAATAATACAGTAGGTATTACAGAATATCCCGGTGGATATATTATTACACGTTATGTTGACTTCGCATTTATGGATGTATATAATGACGGTGCGAATGCTACAGAAGCAATGCTTGACTATGTAACTGAGATTAACAAAGAAATTACGAGAAAGCGTAAGGAATTTGGTTTTGATTACATTGAGATTACATATTCAAACTCAGCGGATTACATTGAATCCGAATAACAAAGTCGATTGTTTTTCAGAGGGGCACATTTTCGCCCCTCTGGGAAAGAAAAACTATCATTATATAATACATTATATACATTCTAAAAAAGGAGTTGATTACACATGTCCGCAAACACTGCAGTAAAGAAAAAAGCGACAAATCGCTCGGAAATGACTAAAGCGCAGTGGACATGGAAAGAGATTAAGCGTAACAAAACGGCGTACATAATGATAGCGCCATTCGTTATTCTCTTCTTCATATTTACGATATTACCTGTTGGTGTATCTATCGTGTTGAGCTTTACAGACTTTAACATGCTTCAGATTCCCAACTTTGTATTCATGGACAACTATATAACGCTTTTCCTTGATGATGATATTTTTATCACAGCAGTTAAGAATACGTTTATATTTGCAGCTATTGTTGGACCAGGTTCATACCTGATTTCGTTCATATGCGCTTGGTTCATTAATGAGCTTTCACCGAAGATCAGAGCAATTATAACCTTGATTTTCTATTCGCCCTCTATTTCGGGCGGTGCATATCTTATGTGGAGTATTGTATTTTCCTCTGACTCATACGGATTTGCCAATTCTATTCTTATTGAGCTTGGTTTCATTTCGATGCCTGTTCAGTGGTTGCAGGATGCAAACTATGTAATGCCTATTTGTATAGTAGTTGCTCTTTGGACATCACTCGGTACCGCTTTCCTTTCGTTTATTGCAGGTTTCCAGGGGGTTGACCACTCTCTCTATGAAGCAGGTGCGGTTGATGGTATCAAGAATCGTTGGCAGGAGCTTTGGTATATTACATTGCCTACTATGAAACCACAGCTTATGTTCGGTGCCGTTATGGCAATTACACAGGCGTTTGGTTTTGGAGCTATTGTTACATCACTTGCGGGTTTTCCCTCAGTTGATTATGCAGCGCATACAATTATGCACCACTTGGAAGACTATGGTACCACTCGTTGGGAAGTAGGTTATGCTTCGGCTATCGCGACAGTGCTGTTCCTTATTATGTACGGCTCAAACGCTTTGGTCAAGAAACTCTTGTCGAAGGTAGGTAACTGATATGGCTAAGAAATTAAGAACAAGAAAGCACAGAGTCGTGCTTAACCGTTCATACGGCGGCGATATCGGAATTGGATTATTCCTTTTTCTAATGGGATTATTCCTTTTCTTACCTATGTATTATACGGTTATTCAATCGCTTAAACCGCTTGATGAGCTTTGGATGTTCCCCCCAAGATTTTATGTAACAAGTCCGACATTGAGGAACTTTAAGGATTTATTTAATTTGATGAATGAGTCGTGGGTACCCTTTTCGAGATACATATTTAATACGGTATTTATTTCTGTATTGGGTACATTTGGTAACTTGCTTTTGTCTTCAATGTGCGCGTACGCATTGGCAAAGATTAAGTTTCCCGGCGGAAAGACAATATTTGCAGTTATTGTTGCATCCTTGATGTTCCATAGTACAGTTTCCGCTATTGCAAACTTTATTACACTTTCAGCGCTCGGCTGGATTGATACATATCTTGCAAGAATAGTTCCTGCGTGGTGTACATCACTGGGACTGTATCTGATGAAGCAGTTTATGGAAACCAACGTTAATAATGCTGTGCTTGAATCGGCACGTATTGACGGCGCGACTGAGTGGAAAACCTTCTGGGTAATTGCAATGCCTATGGTTAAGCCTGCATGGCTGACACTTGTGTGCTACAGCTTTAAGGATCTTTGGAACTCCGGCGCTTCTATATATATTCAGAGTGAACAGCTCAAATCGTTTAATTACGCAGTAAGTCAGCTTGTATCCGATGGAATTTCTCGTCAGGGTGCATCTGCGGCGGCTACAGTTATTAGTATGATGGTTCCTATTCTCGTATTTGTTATAACTCAGAGTAACATTATTGAGACCATGGGTTCATCGGGTATGAAAGACTAAAAGAAAGGGAGAGGTTAATATGAATAAAAAAATTATTAAAATTGCCGCCCTGACACTTTGTCTGATGATGTTTATTGGTGTTGTTCCCGCATTTGCGGCATCCTCGTACGGAACATATACTTATTCGCAGGACGGGTGGGGAATAGCATCGCCCGATGCATATACACCCGAACAGGTAATTGATGCGAGCGTTATGGGTATCAGTACTCCCCTTAAGACTCCCGCAGACCTTGAAACAGACGATAATGGAAATGTTTATATTGCAGATGCAGGAAACAACAGAATTATCGTTCTTGACAGATATTATAAATATAAATTTGCAATTAAATCATTTGTAAACAGCAACGGCATTCCGGATACTCTTTCAAACCCCAATGGTGTTTTTGTGGGTAATGATTATATATATGTTGCAGATACAGATAACAAGAGAATAGTTGTATTCAATCAGAAAGACGGTTCTTATGTAAGAACCTTTGAGGAGCCCAAGGCAGATGTTTTTCCTGAAAACTCTGTTTACAGACCGGTAGCGATTTCGGTTGATTCTGCAGGTACCATGTATGTTATCTCATCGAGTACATATATGGGTGTTATAGCACTTAACCCTGATGGTTCCTTCCAGTGCTTTGTTGGAGCTCAAAAGGTTACGATCAGTGCGTGGCAGAAGCTTTGGAGATATTTTCAGACTGAGGCGCAGCGCGAAAAGTCGGAACAGTATGTAAGTACGGAATTTAATAACATTACGATTGACCACCGTGGATTTATTTACGTTACAACTTCTTCTATTGATGCAAATGCTCAACAGGCTGCAACCAAAAACAACGGCTCTGATTACTCACCCGTTAAGAAGCTTAACGTATCGGGCGATGACATTATGAAGCGTACAGGTTTCTTTGGTTTTGGTGAAGTTAACGTAACGAAATTTTCTACAGTATCTACAGCGCCGATCGGAACTTCGGTCATTGTAGACGTAGCGCTCGGACCCCAAAATACATGGTCAATAATTGACTCCAAGCGTTCAAAGGTGTACACCTATGATGAATACGGTGATCTGTTGTTTATTTTTGGTGATACTGGTACGCAGCTTGGTAACATCAGAGCTCTTGCTGCTATTACATATCAGGGTAATAAGATACTTTTGCTTGATAAGGGTACAAATTCATTTACGGTATATGACAGAACGGAATATGGTGATATTCTTTTAAATGCTATCAAGAACCAAAATAACCGTAATTATGATAAAGCGCAGGAAGACTGGGAATCTATTCTTCAGAGAAACAATAACTTTGATGCGGCCTATATTGGTATAGGTAAGGCACTTTACCGCTCGGGTAAGTGGGAAGAAGCTATGGAATACTTTACGGCGGCATATGAAACCAAGAGTTATTCAGATGCGTTTAAGATGTACCGCAAAGAGCTTATCAGTAAGATAATATACGTTATTCCTGTAGTTGTAATTGCAGTATGCATAGGAGCAACCAAATTCTTTGGATATGCCGCAAAGGTAAACAAAGAGGTTGCGGTATCTGGCAAGAAGAGGACCTTCTGGCAAGAAATTTTGTATGCAAATCACCTGATGTTCCATCCCTTTGATGGTTTCTGGGATTTGACGCACGAAAAGAGAGGCTCGCTGAGGGGGGCATTGTTCTATGTAGTATTTGCTATAGTAACATTTACCTATCAGTCTGCAGGCTCATCATATGTTTTTAATCCCCATGGAAATTATTCAAGCATTTTGGTACAGATAATTTCGGTTTTAGTACCTCTTATTCTTTGGGTTGTAGGCAACTGGTGTCTTACAACTCTTATGGAAGGCGAAGGAAGCTTTAAAGATATCTTTATTGCAACATCATACGCCCTGGCACCTTTGCCTTTGCTTATAATTCCCGCAACTATTTGTACAAACTTCCTTACATCAAATGAAGCGGCTCTTGTAACCTTGCTTAATACATTCGCATTTATTTGGGTTGGATTGCTCATATTTACGGGTACAATGGTAACACATGACTACTCGCTTCTTAAGAACGTTATAACATGTCTCGGAACGATAGTGGCGATGGTGTTCATTATGTTCCTAGCGTTGTTGTTCACAACATTGCTTACAAATGTAATTGGATTTATTACAGCAATTGTAACAGAAATTTCTTATCGAATATAGCAGAGAGAGGAGAGAATGAAAATGAAAAAAATCAGAATTATTTCGGCGCTGATGTCCATTATAATGATTATCGGCGTATTGGCAAACCTGTCTGTTCTCCCTGTATTTGCTGCTAATACGGATGATGGCGCTTCTAATCTACAAAAGGATGAAACATACTATAAAGAAAACTATTTGACAAAAAACTTTAGTTCAGCAGCTCAAAAAATTAATACCATGAAGAAAATGCTGGAAAATGACAAGTATATTTTCTATGTGCAGCAAGAGTCAGGTGAATGGGCACTTGAAAATAAGCTGACAGGTCAATACCTTTTCTCTAACCCTTACGGTGTTGGAGGAACAAAAGCCAGTGATACAACAAAAATGAATCTTCTCTCTCAGGTTTTGATCAACTATAGTGACAGCGGTGTTGCAAAGTCTTATACAAGCTATGAGGACTGTGTAATGCTTGGACAGCTCCAGGTTAAGAATCTCAAGAACGGTGTGCGTGTTGAATATACTATCGGTAACATAGAAACACGTAAGTTGATACCTATGCAGATTTCGGCAGAGCGTTTCCGTACTGAAATTTTAGATTTGATTCCTGAAAGCAGACAGAAGAGTACATTTGAGGCATACTTCCAGCTTAAAGACCTTAATGACCCCACACTTACAACATCGGGTAAGAAAGAGCTTATTGCTTCATATCCAATAGTTGAAAAGTTCCCGATTTATGTATTTTCTACTGATGCAGGCGAGGTTGAAAAGACACGTCAGGAAACAATAATAAAAACATACTGCCCTGGATACACGTTTGAAGAGCTTGAATATGACCATTCATTAGTAGGATATGTAGCAAAGGATAAGGCTCCCGCAGTATTTAAGTTTGCACTTGAATATTCACTTACGAATAACGGCGTTGATGTTCGTCTCGGCGCAAACGGTATACGTTTTGATGAAACCACATATGTCCTCGAAGGTATGAAGATTCTTCCTTATGTTGGTGCAGGTTCGTCTGATAATACAGGTTACCTATTTATACCTGACGGAAGCGGATCTATCATTAGATTTGAGGATGTTACAGGTCAGCAAGTAGTCATAAGCGGTAAGCTTTATGGACAGGATTACGCATTCCATACTATTACAGGCTCAACGCAGCAGATCTGGAGACTTCCCGTATACGGAGTAGTTGAAGATGGTGTCAGAACTGTTGTAACTGATGTTGACGGTGAGAAGATAATTACCAAGTATCCTGTAAGTTCAGGATTCCTTGCAATTATCGATGAGGGTGATTCACTTGCTACTCTTTATACTGAAACCGGAGGCACATTACATAACTATAATACAGTTTATACAGCATTTAACCCACGTCCTTCCGACCAATATAATCTTGCAGACTCTATTTCAGTGGGAAGCAATGCAACATGGACAGTTGTTTCCGACAGAAAATATACAGGAAGCTATAGAATCAAGTATATTATGCTTGAGGATGAACTTATTGCAGAGGAATTGGCAAAAGAAAACGAAGGTTACAAGTCATATGAAGCATCATATGTAGGTATGGCTGATGCTTATCGTGATTATCTTTACAATTCAGAAAAACTTACAAAACTTGAAAAGGATGATGTAAAGGAAAATATTCCTTTGAATATTGAGTCCTTTGGTACAATTGATACTACCGAAAAATTTTTGAGCTTTCCGATTACGGTAGAGACACCACTTACTACCTTTGATGATTTGATGACTATGCATTCCGAGCTTGAAGCTCAGGGCATAGACAACATAAACTTCAGACTTACAGGCTTTGCAAACGGCGGTATGCAGTCCACAGTTCCTTCTAAGGTTGGTTTCCAAAAGAAAGCAGGAGGAGATAAGGGCTTTAAAAAATTTCTTAATTATGCAGAAGAAAATGGGGTTGGTGTATATCCCGAATTTAGCTTTAATTATCTCTACGAAACATCCATGTTCGATGGATTTAGCCTTAAGAAGGATGCTGTAAGAACTATCGATAACCGCTACACACAGAAGCAAAAATATGATTCTGTGTTCCAGACGCTTATGCCAACAGGAAATGTTGTTATCTCCGTATCAGCATTCTCTGAGTTTTATGAAGGCTTTAACAAGGATATGCAGAAGCTTGGAGCTACAAGCGTATCTGTCGGTTCGCTCGGTTCGGATCTAAACTCTGACTTTGACGAAGATAATCCTTACAACCGTGAAGATGCAAGATATGAAACAGTTAAGCTTCTGGAAAAGCTTAGTAATGACTACGTAAACGTAATGAGTGATGCAGGTAATGCATATGTATTTCCTTATGTTGATAAGTTGTTAAATGTATCTTTGGACAGCAGCCGTTATATTTCATCCAGTCAGGCAGTCCCCTTCATGGGTATGGTTCTTCATGGTGCAATTGAATTCTCGGGTTCACCCTTGAATACAACTGGTAATATTGCATACGAAATTCTCAAGATTATTGAGAATGGTGCAACACCATACTTCCTCCTTTCTTACAGAAACACAGCTGAACTTAAAGACAATGAGCTTTATGCGGGTTATTTCTCAGTTCAGTACAAGATTTGGAAGGAAGACCTTGTAGAATACTACAACATTTTAAACGGAGCATTGAAGGATGTTCAGACATCAATAATAGTAGACCATGAATTTGTGCAGGGTGAGCGTGTTCCTACAGAAGAAGAAATAGCTGAAGACGAAGCAGCGCTTAAGGCGGCTCAGGAAGAAGAGGCTATTAACAAGGTTCATCAGGAGGAGAAGGAAAGAAGAGCGGCAATACTTGCAGCAAAGCTTGAGGCAATTAAGAATGCACAGGAGAACACTGAAAATCCCGATGCTACAGAAACTCCCGAAGAGAATCCCGTGGTTAACCCCGATACAAGCATAGAGGAAGCAGAACCCGAAGAAGAGGATCTTATCGATCTTAAAACGAAGTATCTTACACAGCCGGGAACAGTTGTAAAAGTAACATATTCCAACGGCAAGGTATTCGTACTCAACTATAACAGCTTTGATATTATGGTAAATGACAGACTTGTAAAAGCTCTTGGTTATATCGAATCAACAGTTGAGAAAGAAGAAAAAATTGAACAAGAGACTGCAGATGCTGAAACAGCAGGAACTCCCGAAGGTACAGGTTTACCTGTAACCTCGGGAACCTCTGAAACAGCGACTCAGGGTTAATGGAAGGGGTGTGTAAAAATGAATAAACAGCTTACAGCAAAAGGAGCTGCTTCTCCAAAGAAGCGCAAGAAAAAGATTGCATCCCTTGATAAAAGAAAGGCAAGAGCCGGCTGGTGGTTTATAATGCCTTTCTTGGCAACATTCATAATCGTATATCTTCCCATAATTTTTGACTCGATTAAGTTCAGTTTTTCAAAGCTTACAATCTTGTCAGGTGGTGGATATATAACAGAGTTTATTGGTTTTGCAAATTATCAAAATGCTTTGTTTGATGACCCTGGATTTGTACAAACATTGGTAACAGGTGTTAAACAGCTTGTGTTTGATATTCCTGCAATTGTAATATTTTCTTTGTTTATGGCAGTATTGCTTAACCAGAAGATGTTTGGCAGAGCGCTATTTCGTGCTGTGTTTTTCATTCCTGTTATTATTGGTACCGGTGTAGTAGAATACATTGACCAGGGTAATGCAATGCTTTCATATATGACAGATTCATCTAGTTCTATTGATAACGGTACAGGCGCTGGGACAGCGACGGAATCTTTAGCTGCTGCGGCAAACCTTAATTGGCTGTTTGGTAACATGAAGGTTGGCGGTGAGCTGATGGAATACGTTGTTGGTATTATTGCAAATGTGTATGATATTATCAGCCGTTCCGGTGTACAAATGCTTATATTCCTTGCAGGTCTCCAGTCTATTTCTCCGGCGATCTATGAATCGTGTCAGATAGACGGTGCGGCTGCATGGGAAACATTCTGGAAGATAACCTTCCCGATGATTAGTCCTATGATTCTTGTTAATACGATATACACAGTTATTGACTCATTCACAAGAAGTTCAAACAGCGTAATGATGTATATTGACAGTATATATCAAGAAGCTGGCGGTCCTGTTCTCAGTTCCGCTATGTCATGGATATATTTCATAATCGTACTTGTATTGATAGGTATTGTAGCGGGAATTATTTCCGGATACGTATTCTATCAAAGAAGAGACTAAGAAAGGAGGATTTTTCAATATGAATTCACAAGCTACAGCACCTAAAGTAATGAAAGAAACAAAGAATAAAATTCGTGTTGAATTTGAACGTACTTCGTTCTGGACCAGATTTAAATTGAAATATCTCTCCCTTAAGTTTGTTAAAACGGTTGCATGGGTATTGTTCCGTTTTGTTCTTCTTGTCGGTATTTCGTACGTTATTCTTTCCCCCGTACTTTCAAAGATATTTAGTTCATTTATGGGCAGAGAAGACTTTGTTGATGTAACAGTTAAGTATATTGCAAAGTATCCTACCTTGGATACCTACAAGGCGCTTATTGTTGAAGCTAAGTATTTTACCGCGTTTTTCAACACGTTTTGTCTTTCTTTGTTCTGCGCAATAATTCAGACATTTATATGTTGTGTTGTTGCATACGGTTTTGCGAAGTTTAAGTTCAGATTTAATAATCTGCTGTTCTTCCTTGTAATTTTTACGATGGTTGTACCTCATGAAACTTTGCAGCTTTCAATGTTTATGAAATTTGGATATTTTGATATATTCGGTATATTCAATTTATTGGGTGGCGGTGTATTTGAAAACTTTGCGATTACAAACTTTACATCGCTTAACCTTCTTAACTCATACTGGCCCCTCGTAATTCTCTCATTGGGCGGACTTGGGTTTAAGAACGGCTTGTACATTTACATGCTCCGTCAGTATTTCCGCGGAGTTCCTGATGAGCTTGAAGAATCCGCATACCTTGACGGTTCGGGTGTGTTCAGAACATTCGTGCAGATTATTATTCCTCTTTCTGTGCCAATGCTGATAACAGTATTCCTGTTCTCGTTCTCATGGCAGTGGACTGATATGTTCTACACAGAATTGTTCTTTACAAAATCAAGTATTATAATGATGCCGGATATAGTTATGGTTCCGAAATCATTAGATACTGTTTATGCAGGACAGTCGATGTATGAAGCAGCTATTTACAATACAGCATCGCTTCTTATCATTGCTCCATTGATTGTAATGTATTTGTTCTGTCAGAGATATCTCATAGCAGGTATTGAACGTTCAGGTATCGTAGGATAATAATCATCGGCTAAGTAAAATTGTTGAGTAAAACCAGATAATAAAAACTACAAATTACAACCCCCTGTTCAATTTTATATTGAACAGGGGCTTTGTAATTTGGGTTATAAGACAATTATTCATTGTTGAAATAATAAACACACCTTTTAATAAACCATGTTATACTCTCAGCCACTTGGCTTGGCATAGTAATTTTCTTGATGAATGTAGCTGTCTGCAAAAGAAAAAATGTAATTTTTCTACAAATGTTTTAAAAAACTATTGAAAAATATGTCAAGATGTGTTATAATTCCTGATTGTGTATTAATACACCTTTGAAAAATAACAGAAAAAGAGATGACTTGTTTTGGCAATTCTATTATCAGTTTCTATTGCACTTACAGCAGGCTTACTTATGACAAGATTGTTTAAGCCCCTTAAGCTTCCGTCTGTTACAGCATATCTTATAGCAGGTGTGCTTATCGGTCCATACTGCTTGGGACAGCTTGGTATCCACGGACTTGGGTTTGATACCCATGAGGCTGTAACACAGCTTGCGCTTGTATCCGAGGTAGCTCTTGGCTTTATAGCATTTTCTATAGGAAATGAGTTCAGACTGTCTGAACTCAAAAAAACAGGTAAGCAGGCACTTGTTGTAGGTATAATTCAGGCATTGGTTGCAACATTGTTTGTTGATTTAGCATTGCTTGTGCTTCACTTAATGATGCCCGACAAGCTGACAGTTCCTCAGCTTATAACACTTGGAGCTATTGCTACGGCTACAGCACCTGCTGCGACCTTGATGGTAGTCCGTCAGTATAAAGCGGAAGGTCCTTTGACAAAGCTTTTGCTTCCTATTGTTGCGCTTGACGATGCTGTGGGACTTATTGTGTTTGCAGTATCCTTCGGTATAGCTAAAACATTGATAAGCGGATCTGTTGATTTGGTCTCAATACTTGTAAATCCAATTATTGAGATAGTATGTTCTCTTGTTTTGGGCGCTGTAATGGGATGGGTGCTGACTCAGCTTGAAAAGCTGTTTAACTCGAATACAAACCGTTTAAATCTTACGATAGGCATTGTATTTTTGACTGCATCACTGTCAATGCTTGATTTTCATATTGGCGCTATACATATTCAGTTCTCATCATTGCTTGTATGCATGATGCTTGGAACGGTCTTCTGCAATATTTGTCCGTTGTCGCATGATTTAATGGGGGCGGCAGATAAGTGGACATCACCATTGTTTGCCTTGTTCTTTGTTGTGTCGGGAGCTGAGCTTGAGCTTGGTGTATTTACCGACTGGGCGATAGTTGTTGTGGGGGTTGTTTATATAATTTTCAGATGCCTTGGAAAGTATTTCGGAACATATACAAGTACAAAAGCGACGCATTGTACACCCGAAATATGCAAATATCTCGGTATAACCTTGTTTCCGCAGGCTGGCGTTGCTCTTGGCATGTGTACAACAGCAATGCAGCTTGGTGAGCAGGGCAACCTTATCCGAAACATAACTTTGTTTGCTGTATTGATTTATGAGCTTGTAGGTCCGTTGCTTACAAGAAGAGCATTGGAGGCTGCCGGCGAAATTAAGCCTATGTCCGATGAAGTTAGACACCGCAGACAGCACAAGCTTAATGCGGCAAAAACTAAATAATGAATACTGTATAAAATCTAAAAAATAAAAGATATGCGGTCGGTTAAATTCCCGACCGCATATCTTTTATTTATCTAATCCTTTTGCAATATTCTTTGCTATTTCGCTGTCAAATGTGAGAAAGGTTGAAAGAATGTAGTTTGAAACGTACATGCCTTTTGTTGTAAAGTAGTAATGTTCGTTTTTAAATTCCATAAATCCGTTGTCAATATAGAGCTTAAGCTCTTTTTCAAACATGGTGCTGAAATCCTTTTCAAAGTTGTACTTAAACTCATTCACATTAATACCGTCGGTAAGACGAAGCTTAAGCATGATATATTCATCGATTCTTTCCTGCGGAGTAACCGTGTAGTTTTCTTCCATAATGTCAACGCCTGCATCAACATATTCAAGAGCATCCATAAACATAGGAACGCTTCTCTTGTATGAAAAACGCTGATCCATAAAATACGAATGTGCGCCGGGGCCGATGCCGAGATATTCCTGACAGTTCCAATATTTAAGATTGTGTTTGCACTTATACCCATCAGTTGCAAAGTTGCTTATCTCATACTGCCAATAACCTCTAAAGGCGAGGTATTCAACAGCATAATTATACATATCAAATTCGGTGTCCTCGTCGGGAAGCTCAAGTCTGTCTTTTTTCTCAAAGAAGGGGGTGCCTTCCTCAATTTTCAGTCCGTAGAGAGAAATATGATTAGGTTCAAGGTCGCATACCTGTTCAAGAGTATATCCCAAAGAACGCTGTGTCTGACCGGGAATACCGTACATAATGTCTATGTTAATGTTTTCAAAGCCTACATCCCTTGCCATAGTATAGCTCTCGACAAAATCATCAAATGTGTGTATTCTTGATAATGCGTTCAGCTCTTCATCGATAGCACTCTGCAAACCAAAGCTTAAGCGGTTAACACCTGCCTTAAAGTATTTTTTAAGCATCTTTTTGTTTACAGTTGCAGGATTAGCTTCCATTGTAAACTCTACATTTTCGGAAACATTAAAATTACGGTAAATGCCGTCAATTATTTCAAGCATTCTCTTGACGGGCAAAACGGTGGGGGTTCCACCGCCGATATAAATGGTGTCAACAGTATAGTCTCCCGTCTTCTCGGCATAGTCCTCCATCTGAAGCAGAATAGTATCGGTAAATCTTACATAATCATCAAAATTTGTAACAGAGTAAAAATCGCAGTAATCGCATTTGTGCTCGCAAAACGGAATGTGTATATATAGTCCCAGTTTCTTTTCCATAATTCTCTTCCCCTTAAAAAATTATATAAAGTCTAATTAATTTTATTCGTCATCAAGCTTAAGAACAGCCATAAATGCTTCGGGTGTAACCTCAACAGTACCCAAAGTACGCATTTTCTTCTTGCCTTCCTTCTGCTTCTCAAGAAGCTTTTTCTTACGTGTAATATCACCGCCGTAGCATTTTGCAAGAACGTCCTTACGCAAAGCCTTAACAGTCTCACGAGCAATAACTCTGCCGCCGATAGCCGCCTGGATCGGAACCTCAAACAGCTGTCTCGGTATATTGTCCTTCAGCTTTTCGCATATTTTTCTGCCCCTTGCATATGCTTTTTCCTCGTGAACAATAAACGATAAAGCGTCAACAATATCTCCGTTGAGCAATATATCAAGCTTCACAAGCTTGCTGAGTACATATTCGGCGATCTCGTAGTCAAGGGATGCATACCCTTTGCTTCGGCTTTTTAAAGCATCGAAGAAGTCGTATATTATCTCGTTTAAAGGTAGTCTGTAATGCAGTTCCGCTCTTGTGGTGTCGATATATGTCATATCAATAAATATGCCTCGTCTGTCCTGACATAGCTCCATAATACCGCCGATATAATCAGACGGTGTTATTATGCTTGCCTTTACCATTGGCTCGTATGCAGTCTCTATCTCATCCGTAAGCGGATAATTTGCAGGATTGTCAATAAATACCGTCTCTCCGTCTTTCTTATCTATCTTATAAATAACGCTCGGGGCGGTGGTTATAAGGTCGAGATTAAATTCACGCTCGATACGTTCTTCGATAATTTCCATGTGAAGCAGACCTAAGAAACCGCAACGGAAACCAAAACCTAATGCCGCCGACGTCTCGGGTTCAAAGGTAAGCGCCGCATCATTTAGACGAAGCTTTTCCAAAGCATCACGAAGATCACCGTATTTTGCGCCGTCAGCGGGGTAAATACCTGCATAAACCATAGGTACAGCCTTCTTAAAGCCGGGGAGAGGGGTATCAATACCGTTTTCGGCGCTTGTAACCGTATCGCCCACACGGGTGTCGGAAACGTTCTTAATGCTTGCGGTAATGTAACCAACATCACCTGCGGCAAGATATTCTGTCTTTGCAAGTCCGAATGCAGACATAGTTCCAACGTCAACAACGGTAAATCTTGCGCCTGTTCCCATCATATATATTTCATCACCGCTTCTTATATTACCGTCAAATACGCGGATATAAACAACAACGCCTAAATATGAGTCATAGTATGAGTCAAATATCAGTGCCTTAAGCGGCTTGTCAACATCTCCTTTTGGGCATGGAATGTCGCTTACGATCTTGTCAAGTACCTGTTCGATGTTTAGTCCGCTCTTTGCCGAAATTGCGGGACAGCCCTCGGCAGGAATACCGATAACATCTTCAATTTCCTTTCTTACTCTGTCGGGATCGGCGGCAGGAAGGTCTATCTTGTTTATAACAGGCACGATCTCAAGCTCCGCATCGACCGCGAGATATGCATTTGCAAGTGTCTGCGCCTGAATACCCTGTGTCGAGTCTACAACAAGCAATGCACCGTCGCAGGCGTTAAGAGAACGGGTTACCTCGTAGTTAAAGTCAACGTGTCCGGGAGTGTCGATAAGGTTCAAAACATATTCCTGACCGTCGGGCGCTGTGTAATCAAGCTTAACTGCGCGCGCCTTTATGGTAATACCTCTTTCTCTTTCAAGGTCCATATTGTCCAAAAGTTGTTCTTCCATCTCGCGTTTTGTAACAGTCTGGGTATGCTCCAATATTCTGTCCGCAAGTGTAGATTTGCCATGGTCAATGTGCGCAACTATTGAAAAATTTCTTATTTTCTTTTGTCTGTCGTTAGTTATTGACATACAGTTTTCTCCATTATAATAATACTCATTCTATTATATCGCATTATCTACCCTAAATCAAGTACATTTTTTTAATATGTAATTTTTATACAAATTAAGTGTAGTTTGCTTGAAATTTTATTATAGTTTTTAAGGAGTATCAGTTAAATATGCAATATAATCTATTGAGACATTATAATATTTTGCAAATTTTTTTGCCCACTCTAATGGTAAATCACTTTCACCATTTTCATACCGTCTGTATTGTGTTAGTTGTAAAAAAAATAATTTTGCAACTTGTGCTTGTGTAAGGTCTTTGTCTTGTCTTAAATCTCTTAATCTGTTTTTATATCTATTCATATAATTCACCTCAAAAAATATTATACACAATAGCACAAATTTGTGTTTACAATCGCACAATTTTGTGCTATCATATAGACCGATATATATAAAACAACACAAAAAGGAGAAAGAAAAATGGGAAAAACAATTGAAAAGATATGGAAAGATGAATTGGAGTTAGCGCCGTATTTTGGAGTAACAAACAAAAAGCTTGTGAGATTGGAAAAGCAAATGTTCCGCAAAAGAGAAGAACTGGAGAGTATTCTTGAAGAAAAGCAAAAAGAGATATACGATAAATACATAGAATATTTAGATGATGTAAATTACGAAACTTTGCAAGAAGCATTTACCGAAGGCTTTAGTATTGGAGTGAAAGTAGCCGCTGAAGCGCTTATAAATGCAGAACGCCTAACCGAAAAAGCATAAAAATATAGCAAAAACCTTATGGAATTTTTCGACTCGCCTTAAAATTTTGCGAAAAACATTAGTTTGCGTATGCTCGCTCAAAATGACCGAACTGTGCTCTTCATCTAAGCGTAGGGACATCATCTCTATTGTCATCCTGAGCGGAGAGGGCAACGCCCTCGAAGCCGAAGGATCTAATAACCACTATGCACAAACAAAAATATAGCAGAGACATTGTCTTGCCCTCTCCTGTCGGGGAGGGTGGCTCGGCAATATTATTTTTAATCTCTGTTCGTAAACAATATTTGCCGAGACGGGAGGAGAGTGCGTGCCTTTTTAATTAGCAGAACCGTTACGTGTCCCACATAATAACTTATAAGTTATATTTACAAATAACCATTACAAGTTTTTAAAAAAACTCTTGACAAAACTTTTTTTCAATGATATACTAAAGCATATTTTAAATGCTATGAAGGAATTATTCCCATCTGTCATTCACTTCAGAGAGCTGTCGGTCGGTGCAAGACGGTGTGAAAG
>JAZRIJ010000065.1:0-7530 GCA_045645205.1 Eubacteriales bacterium | reverse complement strand
AGTTAGGCTTCTTAGGGCTTGTTGTAGAAACTTTGGTGCAAACACCGCGCTTCTGGGGAGCACTGAGGTCTGTAGGCGCATTCTTGATGGTATTGAAACCCTAAGTCGGAGGCCAAGCGGTCTTAGGAAGACAACTGTTTGGTGCAACTCCTTGGCTCACAGAACGACATGGCTACGATCCGACTTAGTTAGGCTTCTTAGGGCTTGTTGTAGAAACTTTGGTGCAAACACCGCGCTTCTGGGGAGCACTGAGGTCTGTAGGCGCATTCTTGATGGTATTGAAACCCTTTTGGAGAACGGGAGCCTTGGACTTATACTGCTTCTCTGATCTGCCCTGCTTTACTAACTGGTTAAAGGTTGGCATATTCTTCCTCCTTCTTCATTATTTTCTACTTTAAAAATAGGCATAATTATGCCTATGCATACGTAGATATTCTAAATTATACCATCAGATTCTATGATTGTCAAGAAGGTTTATTTTTATGCATTTTTTTCTACGTTTTGCACAAACAACGCTCTATCCTTTCTGCAATTATGCACAATTTCACCACAACCAAACAAGCCTCCCCCGAAATCCTATCGAGAGAGGCTTTTGTGTTATTATTTTATGCCGTAGTATTTTTCAAGATAGCCGTTTACAAGCTCTCTATACTCCTTGGCAGACTCCTTAAAAATGCGCATATTTTTCAAATTCGTCAAATATTCCTTGAATTCCGCCCCTGCCCCCATCTTCTCAACAAGGGTACTTTCGGCAGTTTTCAAATCCTCGAGATCGTACAGCTTTCCTTCAAAATAGAACACAGTTGGGCGTTTGAGTTCTTTTTTCAAGGTTTCTTCGTCATAGTTTCCAAACAACAGCTCAAAATCCTTTAAATCAATAAAACTGCGCGTAATCTCATCCGTGGTGGTAATTCTATACTCATTTTCCAATCTGAATTCCTCTACCCTGCTTTTTAAATTCAAATCACGAATCAAATAATACGCAGTTGGAAGATAGGATAAATCGGCGGCACTTTTGTATAAATAATTTTCATAATAATACGCTCTTACCTCCTTAATTCTAAAAAATACGCTTGGAAATCCATTTTCAACTATTTTCGGCCCATAATAACGGTCCAAATGACCTTTTTCAACCGTATCAATCACAAGTATATCTTCATAATCGATTTTTTGCTTCAAAAGCACGCGATTTCTTTGAATTTCAGCGGCAGCAGCATCATCCAAAACCTGCCCCTCCTTCAACAAATCCGCAAGCTTCCAAAGTCTATCAAGGTCATACTTAAATCTCGAATACGACTTTGCATCGGAATAAAGCAAGAATTCTTCATAAAGCTCCGGATCCTCGGAGAATGTCCAAAACCATTCCTTAAAGGTGTGTGCTTGGTATTTATAAACTATCGTCTCCGATTCAAGAAAATCGTAGAACACTCCGTCGTAATACACATAATTATTCTTACATAGAGACTTTCTCGCCGAAAATTCATCCTCCGCAAAAAGCCCCATTGTGTTTACATAGCTGCTTGCATTCGGATAGACCGTATAAAAATCTCCAAATTTTTTGTTATATTGCAACAGGGCGTCATTTGCATCGTCAAACTCGCCGAACTTAACATCAAAATAGGATATAAGCATATACAGAGGGGGTGTAAGACCGTTGTATTCCCTTGGAAATACCTCCTTCATATACTTCTCGAGCTTATCGATAGGACGCAAAAAGCCCATTATCGCAATATTGTAAAATTCGTCAGGAAAATACCTTTCACCCGTAGTATGATAATCCTTGTCTATATTATCGGCAATCCATTTATCGGGGGAAGTCAAAGGATCAGCTTTTCTCTCCTTCGTCATAAAGGTAACAGCGGTATTCTCATTACACAAATCCTTAGGTACCTCAAACACCACAGCAGAGGAATAAAACTCCCTCAAACCATAATATTCTTTGTTATATACATTATCAAATAAAATTTCGATGCTTTCACTGTTGCCGTAGAAGCGATTGACCTGCCCATAGCAAACAGTATCGCCCTTCTTGGATATACAGACAATCAAATTCTTTTTCAAAAAAAACAAATCGCCGTAATATTCACCAACTTTTCCTAAATAATCCTTAACCGTCTCATTGGCTGTACCTGTCGTAATGCTATCATCAAGCAAAAACTCGTTAAGCTGTTTTACCGATGTAATAACACGCGCCACCTCTTTATCCGAGCCCGAAAGATAGATTTCTCCCTCGTATTCGGTTATATCAGCAGGAGGCTTGACGGGAAACGAAGCAGGCGGCTCGGTTTCCAAACCCTTGTCTGTGTTGCCTGTAGTTTCAACCCCGTCCCCCTGCATGTCGGCGTTGCATCCAAAAAGCAACACCGCGCAAAGCAAAAACATCACCAACACCAATGCTACACTCACGTTCCGTTTCATAGCACTCTTTCTCCTTTCATTTTTAACATCCCTTTAATACGATTGTTCATTGTTGTTATGTGGAAATTCAAAATATAAGGTTGGATATAGAATTATTGGGTCTATTGTTGTGTATCTATCTATTGAACCTGCAGCAGAACTAAACCCACCATTGATAATAACTGTGAAATGCAAATGTGCACCATACGAATTTCCTGTATTTCCAACTAACCCAGTTTGTTGTTTTACCGAAACAGTCTGATTAACATAAACCAATGCCGGTTGATGCATATGCATATACATAAATCTAAGTTTTTGTGTAGAACCATACGCAGTTTTTGAATTTGCTTCAATTATGACATAATATCCAAAATCAGGATGCACATAATCACTCCGTTCAACCACTACTCCATCAACAACACTGTAAAGCGGAGTACTATTTTTGACGCCTGAAATATCAAAACCACTGTGAGTACCAGAGCTCCTAACACCATATCCCGAAGTTAAAATATAATTGACAGTTGGCAATGGATATTCTATAGATAAAGAAGCATAATAGTTATGTATATCATTATATTCAGACCACCCCAATGCCCATTTTTGATAATTGTTAGTGGTGTTTATTGCAGAAAAAGTTGTCACACCACCCGAAGCATTACTTGCAGTCATTGCCAATCCGCCACTAGTCACAAAAATATAATTCCCATTTTCGTCTAATTTAATAGAGAATTTTGTAGCTTTAGGATTAGTTTCAACTGTTAAAATTGCTTGATTACTACCATCTTTTCCCAAAACTCTTCCTCTACCACTTTTACTACATATCGGTCTCATAATAAACTCATTACCATATGTACCAGTATCAACAATTTTAAACTCCTGCTCCCTATAAGTAAGAGAACGAGCACCTTGAATTATCAAAGTATTTGTAACATCTATTCCACCTGTAACAGTTAAATACTGGTTAGAACCAATATTTCTTAGATAAAAAATATTGTTATTTATCTCTAAATATTCAAACGACACAAAGGGTCTATAACTTGAAAGCCCAGGATTACCATTGTATCCTGCTTCTACAGAACCAATAACATTAGCACTTTGATTTTCATTTGCAGCTTTTAACATTATTCCGTTTTGTGCAATTGTTCCATTCAACCAACCCTCAATCACTCCATCTAAAGGAATAGTGTAAACCGCAAGAGAAGATGAAGCGGGGATAGTTACACTTCCAATCTGATTTCCATAACCAGTCCATAAATCAGAACTATAGACTGAATTTTCATTCCATGAATTATTAAACACATGAGCATTTATAGTAAAATCACTACCTGTATTTCCCATAGAGACAAAATGATATTTCATATAACTAATAACATGATAATTATAACCTTGAATTAAATCGTTATGCGAAAGTATCTCCGGAAAGTTTACTAATGCTCGCGCTGTACCTCTTGTACTATCATTACCAACAACTATAGATTGCAACTCTCCTACGCTTGAAGAATAATTTGTAAAAAGTGTTGTATCAATTATTCTATTCTGCAAATTATCAGATACATAGAGGTAAACCGCCGGATCAATAGTGACAGGATATGCAAGATTTGGAATTTCAAATAAACTATCTGCAATTATTACCACACCGTACATTTCATTTTCCTTTATTGTGATAAGCTCATATTGTCCATAGGTTTTATTATTACCACTATCCCACATAAGAAGAGTTCCAAACTCACCAACTAACGTTTGTGTATTAGGATCTATAATTGATAGTGTTTGAGCATTATTTACAATTTTTAGTCCATTAGTTCTAATAATAAAAGGAAATCGAGTTCTTCCTATATCTTTTTCTAAAATAATATTTTCTTTATAACCATTAAAATTTTGTGTATATGTTACATATGTATCTTCACCATATATTCCGTTATATTCTATAGTATCAGGAGTTAATCTATTGTTGCCTATTATACGCTTCGAAACAGCAGATAGATCTAGTTGAGAATCAACTTTACTAGAATCCACCGAACCAAATAATACATTTATTGAATAGCCAGAAAAAGTTGTAGTTATGCCTTTCGATAAAACATCTGGGTATAATGTACTAATATTATTTTTTTCATTTGTATACCCACCATTAACTTTAGTTAATTTATTACTTTTATCCTTAATCTCTCCAAATTCATCAACATATTTTATATCTTCACCATACATATATACAGTTTTTGTTCCATCTGAATTCTTAAATTTAACTGTTTTCATATCAGTTTCTTCAGAATACAAACGAGTTATGTGTCCTTGCCCCTTGCAGTTTGTAAATCAATTGTTTCTGGCAAATGCGACTCTGCAACAATACTCACCGATTGCTCAGATTGTATTGACTTTTCTGAAACAGACGTATCATTTTCAGTTGCAACTACACTCACCGGAATACAACTCGCAAGTATTATTAAAGATATAGTTATTGATATACATTTTAAAAATTTAATACGATTTTTATATTTCATTTCAAACCTCCGCTTTTGTTTGAATCCTACGGTTTATTTCGTCTGTCTTTGGAGGTTAAAAAAATAGGTACATAAACCGAACCTCTACACAGCGGTTTATGCACCTTAATTTGCGATTTTCATTTTATGTTCTATAGTAAGAAAATGAGACTCAAACAAAAACCCAGAAGGACCGCTGTCAAAATGAAAGCTTAATATAATTTTCATTTAATCTCAACTCCTTTTTATTTTCTTAATTATATTATACACTAAAAAAGCAAAAAAGCAATAACATTAACTTAATTTCCTATTTTTCTCTTTTTTATACAAATGACCAATCAAAAATGTTACAAACTACATAAAATAACAAACATCGGATATATGAATACAATCCATATATCCGATATAATTGTTTTTATATTATTCTTCTGCAGCGGTTGCAGGCTGAGCCTGTTCCGGCTCGTTCTTATCTATTTCAACGCTACGGTATCTCTGAAGACCTGTACCTGGAGGAATCAGCTTACCGATAATAACGTTTTCCTTAAGACCGAGCAAGTGGTCAACCTTACCTCTGATAGCCGCATCCGTAAGAACCTTTGTGGTTTCCTGGAATGACGCTGCCGAGAGGAAGGATTCTGTAAGCAATGCTGCTTTGGTAATACCGAGCAATACGGGAGTAACCGTTGCAAGACAGAGGTCTCTCTCACCTGCATCAATTCTCGCCTGAATTGCGGCATTTTCGTCATTGTACTCGTTAACGTCAACCATTGAACCGAGCAACAAGCCTGTATCACCGGAATCTTCAACACGAACCTTACGTGTCATCTGACGTGTGATAACCTCAATATGCTTATCATTGATTTCAACCGACTGGAGACGGTACACACGCTGAACTTCACGAATGATGTAGTCATAAACCGCATCAAGACCGCTTACTCTTGCTATATCAGCAGGGCTCATGTAACCCTCTGTCAACGCCTGTCCCTTAGCAACATAGTCTCCTTCGGCAACAATTATGCTCATACCGTAGGGAACAGCATAGGTTGCGCTCTCGCCTGTTTCGGACGAAGTAACGGTAACGTTTCTTGTTCTCTTAACATCCTGAATTGTAACTTCACCGGATATTTCAGTAATGATCGCAGTCTTCTTGGGACGGCGCGCTTCAAAGAGTTCTTCAACTCTGGGAAGACCCTGTGTAATATCCGAACCCGCAACACCACCGGTATGGAACGTTCTCATCGTAAGCTGTGTACCGGGTTCACCGATAGACTGAGCAGCGATAATACCAACCGACTCACCGACATTTACAAGCTTACCGGAAGCCATGTCAGCTCCGTAACACTTAGCGCAAACGCCGTGTCTTGCTTTACATTTAAGAACTGTACGAATATATACTCTTTCAATGCCTGCGGCAATAATATTGTCGGCATCTTCTTCAGTCATCATAGTATCGTTGGGAACGATCACTTTTCCGTTTGCATCAACTACATCACCGATAGTATATCTGCCGACAAGTCTGTCCTTGAACGGCTCGATAACATCTCCGCCGTCTGTAATTGTGCTTACCCAATAGCCTTCTGTTGAGCCGCAGTCATCCTCGCGGACAATAACCTCCTGCGATACGTCAACAAGACGTCTTGTCAAGTAACCTGAGTCAGCCGTACGAAGAGCTGTATCCGAAAGGGACTTACGCGCACCTCTTGCGGCAACAAAGTATTCAAGTATCTTAAGACCTTCACGGAAGTTTGACTTAATCGGTATTTCCATTGTACGTCCGTTTGTAGCAAACATAAGTCCACGCATACCTGCAAGCTGACGCATCTGTGTAATGTTACCACGGGCACCCGAGTCTGACATCATCTTAATGGAGTTGTAACGGTCAAAGTTTGTCTGAAGAGCAGCAACAACGTCCTTTGTTGTCTGTTCCCAAACCGCAATAACGTTTCTGTAACGTTCCTCTTCGGTAAGCTCACCGTACATAAAGTGTTCCTGTATCTCAGCTACCTGCTTTTCAGCCTCGCTGATAAGAGTATACTTTTCCGGAGGAATGGTAACGTCTGCGTATGAAATGGATATAGATGCTCTTGTTGAATATTTATAACCCAAGGACTTGATGTTATCAAGAACGGTAGCTGTTACAGACGCGCCGTGATACTTGATACAACGGTCAACTATCTGGCCAAGCTGTTTCTTGCCTGCCGTAAACATAATTTCAAGGTCAAGCTGCTTTGCGGGATCGCTTCTGTCAACAAAGCCCAAGTCCTGAGGAATAATGCTGTTAAATATAAGTCTGCCGAGTGTCGCATCAATAACACCGGTAACGGTTTTGCCGTTTATTTCACGCGAAACACGAACCTTGATAGGAGCGTGAAGTCCAAGCTGTTTGTTTTCGTAAGCCATCATAGCTTCATCGAAATCACGGAACACTCTGCCCTCGCCCTTTTCGCCTGCCTTATCTATTGTAAGGTAGAAAGAACCAAGGACCATATCCTGCGAAGGAACTGTTACAGCTCTACCGTCTGCAGGCTTCAGCAAGTTGTTTGCCGAAAGCATGAGGAAACGAGCTTCTGCCTGCGCTTCTGCAGAAAGGGGCACGTGTACAGGCATCTGGTCGCCGTCAAAGTCAGCGTTAAACGCTGTACAAACAAGAGGATGA
>JAZRIJ010000064.1:0-7487 GCA_045645205.1 Eubacteriales bacterium | reverse complement strand
GGTTTTCACATACCTCTTTTTTCGTATGCTCTTTTTTACTCGTTTTGGAGCTTTTTATTCTTTAGTATTGATTATGCTTTCGCTTATTCATAGCAAAAGGCTGAGCCTTAAGCGTTTTTTATCGCTTTTGACTCAGCCTCAGCAAAGCTGACTGAGAGGGCTTATTTTTCTTCGTCTGTTAAACCAATCATATAATCTGCTGAAAGGTTATAAAATCTACATAATTTTATAAGGTCATCAATTTTTAGTTCAGCTCTGCCTGTTTCAATATGGTTGTAGCCTTGTTGTGATTTTTGAATAATCTTACCTATTTCTGTCTGTGTATAATCTCTGTCTTCTCGTATGTTTTTTATTCTCGTTCTGTAATCCATATAAACTCCTTTATAAAATAATTTATATGAATATTTTATAATACTCAATCTTTGAGTATTGATAAATACTCGAAGATTGAGTATAACGGTTTTGTCGATGTGTGTCGAACAATAAATATATAGGAGTGTTAGATATGGAACAGCAAAAAATTGACCTGTTTATTATGACAAATCAAAAGTATTTTCCTGCAGAAAAAATTATTTTTCTCAAAGAAAAATTAAGAACAATTGACGAAGAAAAATTTAATTTAGTATCGGCAATTGATTTTAAGGAGCCTACAACAATGTTGTTGATCTCATTATTTCTGGGCACGTTGGGAGTTGATAGATTTATGGTTGGTGATATGGGCTTAGGAATTCTAAAATTGCTTACTTGTGGTTGTTGCGGTATTCTGACTATTATTGATTGGTTTACTATTACTAAGAAGGCGAAAGAAGTTAATTTTAACAAGGTAATGACACTTATTTAAGTGGCAGTCAAGCATTTTTTGAAGAAAAACCTATTATTGCTGTTGTTTTTTATATGCTATTGCACGTTAGCTTTTTGCGTAAGGTTTGTTTGTCCGTTTAAGTTTTTATTTCATATTCCCTGTCCGACTTGCGGAGTTTCAAGAGCACTATTATCATTAATACTATTTGACTTTGGTGCTTATTTAAAACATAATGCAATGGCTTTGCCTTTGCTCATTGCAGTATGGACTTTTTTAAATAAAGAGTATTTTCGAATAAATAAATTAATATATGTATTTATGTATGTAGTGTTAATGGTAAATACGATTTATTATTTATTTCGCATTATTACAACAGGATATAGTTTTATACTTTGAAAAAAGCGTTATGCGGATTAACCCGCGTAACGCTTTTTTGATTAAGATTTTTGTGGGATTAAAAGAGGACTTTTTCAAAAAGTCCTCTTTATTACTATGTTATTTAATTTTATTGATTCTTTAACGTCGATAATTCTTTGGTTTGACGAACCGCGAAATCTTAAAGATATATCTTTTAATTCTTCAACAAATTCACCGTCAACCAGTACATCTATCATTGACAGCATTTCAGGCGTTGTGTCAGTGTATGCTCTTGAGTTTTTTTGTCCTGTTAGTTCTTCAAACAAAAAACCTGTATAACACCAAATATTTTTTTCGGGAAGTTCTTGTCCTATCCTTTTTAAGAGTTTGACAAGAACTTTTTGATTTTGTGGTTCAAAAGGTTCACCGCCCAGCAATGACAGCCCCTCAATATAGCTTGGCTTAAGAGCTTCTATTATCTCGTTTTCGGTATCTGCGGTATATTCTTTACCGAAGCAGAAATTCCATGTATCCGGATTAAAGCACCCTTTGCAGCGGTGGGTACAGCCCGAAACAAATAGACTCACTCTTACACCCGTACCGTTTGCGATGTCTACTTTCTTTATCTCTCCGTAAAACATATCAGAGGTGCAACACTCTTTCTTTTATCTCTTGTGTTCTGCCCTGATTCCAGTACTGTGTACCGATGTAACCGCAGGTCCTTCTCGCAACATTCATTTTGTTCTGATCGGTGTTGCCGCATTTGGGGCATTTCCAGATAAGCTTGCTGTTTTCGTCTGTTTCGATGAGTATCTCACCGTCATATCCTCTTTCCTGGCAGTAGTCGCTCTTTGTGTTAAGCTCGGCATACATAATATTATCATAAATAAACTGCATGACCGAAATAACAGCGTCAAGGTTATTCTGCATATTGGGAACTTCAACGTAGGATATAGCGCCGCCGGGGGATAGAAGCTGGAACTTCGACTCGATTTTCAGCTTTGTAAATGCATCTATCTCTTCGGTTACATGAATATGATAGCTGTTTGTAATATAGTTTTTATCTGTTACGCCTTCAACAATTCCAAATCTGCTCTGGAGACATTTAGCAAACTTATAAGTTGTACTTTCAAGGGGCGTGCCGTAGAGGGAGTAGTCTATATTTTCGGCTGCCTTCCATTTTGCTGTATATTCGTTCAGCTTTCTCATAATAGTGAGCCCCAATTCCTCGCCCTCAGGCTCGGTAAGCTTTTTGCCATTAAGAGACATAACACATTCCCAAAGACCTGCATAACCGAGAGAAAGTGTGCTGTATCCGCCGTGGAGATACTTGTCTATTTTTTCGCCCTTCTTAAGACGGAGTAGAGCGCCGTACTGCCAAAGTATGGGGGCAGCATCGGAGGTCGTTCCCGTAAGTCTTTCGTGTCTGCACTGAAGAGCCTTGTGGCAGAGCTCCATTCTTTCGTCAAAGATCTTCCAGAACTCGTCCATATTACCTTTAGCCGAAAGACCGATATCGACCAGGTTTACGGTTACAACGCCCTGATTAAATCTCCCGTAATATTTTGGCTTGCCGTTTTCGTCTATAAAAGGTGTAAGGAAGCTACGGCAACCCATACAGGTATAGCAGTTGCCGTTGCCGTTTTTGTCAATTTTATTTTGGAGCATTATCTTCTCCGAGATATAGTCGGGCACCATTCTTTTTGCCGTACATTTAGCTGCAAGCTTTGTCAAATAAAAATAAGGTGTTCCTTCTCTGATGTTGTCTTCTTCAAGAACATAAATAAGTTTGGGGAAAGCGGGTGTTACCCAAACGCCGTCTTCGTTCTTAACACCCTGGTATCTCTGTAGCAGTACTTGCTCAATAATGAGAGCCAAGTCCTTCTTTTCCTGTTCGTTTTTCGCTTCATTCAGATACATAAAGACGGTAACAAAAGGTGCTTGTCCGTTTGTGGTCATCAGTGTAACTACCTGATACTGTATAGTCTGAACGCCGCGGCTTATTTCTTCCATAAGACGTCTTTCGATGATAGCGCTTATCTGATCTTCTGTGGGGGTAATACCTATAAGCTTATTCTCTTCGAGCACGCTTTTACGAATTTTTTCTCTTGATATTTGTACAAAGGGAGCAAGATGTGTAAGACTGATACTTTGACCGCCGTACTGATTGCTTGCGACTTGGGCAATTATCTGTGTTGCGATATTGCAGGCAGTGGAGAAGCTGTGGGGTTTTTCAATTTTCGTGCCACTGATAACTGTGCCGTTTTGGAGCATATCTTCAAGGTTGACAAGGTCGCAGTTGTGCATTCTTTGCGCGTAATAGTCAGAGTCGTGAAAGTGGATAATACCGTCCTTGTGCGCTTGTACAATGTCTTGCGGGAGGAGTATACGGTCGGTAATATCACGGCTTACCTCGCCTGCCATATAGTCTCTCTGAACGCTGTTGACTGCAGGGTTCTTGTTTGCGTTTTCTTGTTTTACTTCCTCATTCTGGCAGTCAATAAGCGAAAGAATTCTTTTGTCAGTGGTATTTGCTTTTCTTGCAAGTGAACGTATATATCTATACTTTATATAGTTTCTTGCAACATTAAAAGCACCGTGCTTCATTATCTCGCTTTCAACCATATCTTGTATTTCTTCAACTTCTAATGCGCGGGAAAGTTTTTCGCCCTCTGTTCTAACATAAAGCTCGATTTCTTCAATAGCTTTTTCTGACAGCCTTTCGTCTTCCGGAACTGTCTCGTTTGCTTTGGAAATGGCAATTTTAATTTTTTCGCCCTCATAAACTGCTTGGGCGCCGCTTCTTTTTATTATATTCATTTAATTCTCCTTGATTGGTATTATTTATTCTTATACTTTTTTGCCAGTTTATGTATTATAACACACACTACATATTGAAGTCAAGAGGGGGGCATCATCTATATATTGTGTTTTGTCTAATGTTACAGCTGCTTTTGCGGTGGAGTCTAAAAAGTAGAAAAGGCTTGAATTTATGCGTTTTTTTTGAAATATAAAGCGTTGTAAAAAATATAGAAAAATGTCGTCGGAAAAATCCGACGACACAACATGTAGACTGAAAAATTTTTTTGTTTTTTAAAAACATTAAAAGTAATAAAACGAAAAAATAAGAATAAAATGTATAGAATAGTTTTATTGATTTTTCATTTCATTAAGACAGTCTTGGCAAATAAGCTTGCCCTTAAAATAAGTAATGTTGTCAGCATTACCGCAGAACAGGCAAGAAGGCTGGTATTTTTTAAGAATGATCTTGTCTTCGTCTGTGAAAATCTCGATAGAGTCGTTTGTGGATATATCCATAACATTGCGCAGCTCTATCGGTATTACAAAACGTCCGAGTGAGTCGATCTTTCTTACAATTCCTGTTGATTTCATGGTTAAATTCTCCTTTTTTATAATTAAATTTTCTTTTCGATAATATTCTACCACAAAATTTATAATTTGTCAAGATTTTCCACAAAAAGAATTTTATGGAGTTTTTATAATATGATTGGAAAAATTTGCGGAGTAATATGTGTACTGTCATTTGTGTTTGGTTGCTTTACGGGAAATATGTCTCGAATGGGGAGTGCTATCATTGATGGAGCATCAAGTGCGGTAACATTGACCTTATCTCTTATTGGAATGATGTGTCTGTGGAACGGTATAATGCGTGTTGCCACAGCGGCGGGAATTATAAAAAAAATGGCAAAGCTTATGTCGCCTTTGCTTAAGTTTTTATTTCCCGATACATACATAAAACAAAATGGAATTGGAGAAATTGCGGCGAGTATCAGTGCTAATATTTTTGGAATAGGCAATGCTGCAACTCCTTTGGCTGTTAATGCTATGGAAAAGCTGCAGGAGAATAACAAAAATAAAAATATTGCAACAAATGATATGGTGATGTTTACTGTTCTGGGCACAGCATCGGTTGATATATTTCCGACAACGCTTATTGCTTTAAGGCAAACATCGGGGAGCGTTGATCCTTTTGAAATAATTGCACCTGTATGGATATGTTCATTTGTTACTGCCTGCGTCGGTGTTTTGCTTGTAAAAATATTTTGTTTTATAAAAAAAGATAATTAAAAATGTTATATAATAAATAGGAAGGGAATTTGTTGGAGGTAATGGAACTTGGAAATAATATCTCAAATAATAGTTCCCTTTGTTTTGGCATTAATGGGACTGGGACTGGTTTTATCAAAAAAAGATTTGTTCTCTGAGTTTACCGCGGGAGCAAAAGAAGGAATGAATACAGCGATAAGGTTGTTGCCTACCCTTGTAGGTTTGCTATCAGCAATAGCTATGTTTAATGCAAGCGGAGCGTCAGAGGCGCTGGCGTCCTGGCTTGCGCCGCTAGGGAGAAAAATAGGGATACCCTCGGAGATAATACCTCTTATACTTGTGAGACCGTTATCGGGAGGAGCCTCAACGGCGTTAATATCGGATATTTTTGAAAAATATGGGCCGGACAGCTTTGCGGGACGGTGCACTTCGCTTATTGCAGGTTCTTCAGATACTCTTTTGTACGTTGTTTCGGTATATTTCGGGGCTGTGGGTGTCAAAAAAACACGGGGAACGCTTCCTGTTTCGCTTATAACTATGGTTTTTTGCGTGTTTTTTTCGGTTTTTTTATGCAGAATTTTCTTTTAAATGTAATTTTTGTGCATATTGCTGATAAAAAAGGTGAAAAATACTAAAAAATTCTACAAATGAGATATACAAAATATTGTAAAACTATTGCAATTATGGGGAGATTGTGCTATAATTACAAGGCTTGATATGCGTTGAAGCGAGAGGTTGCTGCAGGAATGCAGGTAATTTTCGTGGAGTATGTCCGATATTTAACCGGGCGACAGCAAATTGCTAAACACTTTCCCGTACTTTTAGTGCGGACGTTACCCGGATTTTGCCATGAGTTGCAGGCAAATTCCGTTTTTTGTAAGGTCCGGCACGAAACACCCGGAAGAGTGTTAAAACAATTTCAGCCCTTTTAAATGGAGTGTATTATTTAAAAGGAGGCAAAACAAAATGGCAGTTATTGAGAAACTCAGAATTCGTCTTAAGAGCTATGATCACACATTGATCGATCAGGCTTCAGAGAAGATCGTTGAGACAGCGAAAAGAAACGGTGCTAAGGTATCCGGTCCTATTCCGCTTCCTACCGAAAAAGAGGTAGTAACGATCCTTCGTGCTGTTCACAAGTACAAGGACAGCCGCGAACAGTTCGAATTGAGAACTCACAAGCGTCTTATTGACGTAATCAAACCGTCAGAAGAAGCAGTAAAGGCTTTCACGAGTCTTGAGCTTCCCGCCGGTGTTGAAATTGAAATCAAACTGTAATAACATTACGGTTTTGAAATGAGACCGAAAGGTCTTGGTCATGTTGGAGAAATTCCAACCAATAACCTAACAGGAGGAAAAAGAAAATGAAAAAGGCGATCATCGGTAAGAAACTTGGGATGACACAGATTTTCGATGAAAACGGCAACGTTATTCCGGTAACCGTAATCGAAGCGGGACCTTGTGTGGTTTCGCAGATCAAAACAAACGAAACAGATGGTTATGAGGCAGTTCAGCTCGGCTTTATGGATATAGCCGAAAGAAAGCTGAACAAAGCCGAAGCGGGTCATTTGAAGAAGGCTGGCGTTTCCATGAAGAAGCACTTGAAGGAATTTAGACTTGATGATATTTCCGGATACAAGCTTGGCGATACCGTCACCGCAGACATCTTTGCCGCAGGTGAAAAGGTCGACATTACCGGTATTACAAAGGGTCATGGATATACAGGTGCTATCAAGAGATGGAATCAGCACACTCTTATGAAGACCCACGGTGTAGGTCCTATCCACCGTCAATCAGGCTCTATGGGTGTTATCGACCCTGCGAGAATCTTCAAGAACAAACACATGGCAGGACAGTACGGTAATGAACAGGTAACGGTTCTTAACCTCGCTGTTGCAAAAATTGATGCAGAAAAGAACATTATTGCTGTAAAAGGTGCCGTTCCCGGTGCTAAAGGCGGCATCGTGTTTATCCGCAATGCGGTAAAAGCGTAAGCGGAAGGAGGAAATAAGATGCCAAACGTAAAAGTTGTTAATATGGCTGGCAAGGAAGTTGGAGAGATCGCTCTTAACGAAGCGGTTTTTGGTGTAGAAGTTAATGCGATTGCACTCCATACGGCTGTCAGAGCATATCTTATGAATCAAAGACAGGGCACACAGTCAACTCTTACCCGCACAGAAGTTTCCGGCGGCGGCAGAAAGCCTTGGAGACAGAAGGGTTCAGGTCGTGCAAGACAGGGTTCTACAAGATCTCCCCAGTG
>JAZRIJ010000063.1:0-2445 GCA_045645205.1 Eubacteriales bacterium | reverse complement strand
TTTTTATTCTTGCTTTCTTGAATGGATATACTCGCTTGGAGACATACCGTATTGCTTCTTGAAGGCTCTGTTGAAATATGAAATGTTGTCGAACCCGCATTCAAGAGCAATGTCTATAATTTTATCCGTTGTTTTCAATAGCATTGACTCGGCTTTTTGTAGCTTCAACAAAAGGCAGTATTCGTGAAAGCTTACATGCATTTCTTTTTTGAATAATCGCCCCATATATTTTTCGTTTTTATGATAAATAACGGATAACTCCTTGAGTGTAGGATTAAAACAATAGGTTTGATCGGCGTGCTGTTTGAGTGCTGAAACCAACCAATGAAGTTGAGAGGATTGTTTGGGCTCAGTCTGATAGAGCATTTTTATATAATCGCAAACAATTTCGGAGATACCTACAAGCTCGTTAATATGGTCAACATGTTCGCACGCCTCTATTTGCTCGTGCAGTTTTTGTTTGTCAACGTGTGTATAGTGGCATGTTTTTTCTATTCTTTTTTTTGTATGATCTATGTCTACAATAGCATTTCCAACGTAAACGATAGCTGATACCGTATCACCAACTATAACAGGCATAGCCACTTCGTAAATTCCATACAGGCAGTGACCGCAAAACGCTTTTTTTGAGGTGGTTGCTTTTGTGTTCGCCAGATTTTTGCAATGCAAGCAAGCGCGGTATCCCTTTTCTGTGGATTTCGCAATATCACAAAATTTTTTTGAATGTATCACATTTTCAAAGGCGATTTTTGTTGTCGGAGTGTTGAGAATGCCATTTAAATCCAGAATACTGATATGTAACTTTCGTCCTCTTGTAAGCATATCAATTAAAAATTGGAGGTTTTGCATGATTACATCCTAACTATACTTTTTTATATAATTATATCATATAAGTTTCCTTTGTGCAATATTATTTTATCTTTTGTATAAGACAAATTTGTATTATAGTGTTATATTGTATTATAGTGTTATAATAAAAAACTTGGAGGTGCATGATGAAAAAATACGATCTTGCCGTGATTGGTGGCGGCTTTGCGGGTGTGGCGGCGGCTTTAGCAGCTGCAAGAGCGGGGGCTAAAGTTCTTATTGTTGAAAAATCAAATTGCCTTGGCGGTGCGGCAGTGAATTGCCTTGTCAACCCGTTCATGCCGTATTGGACTGAGATGGACGGGAAGCGAGTTGATCTTTCTGCTGGTATCTTTAAGGAGATACATGACCGTCTGGAACATCATAACGCGATGAGTAAGGAAAGCTTTTTGGAAGAGGAACTGAAATATATTCTGAATGAAATGGTTGCCGAGGCGAACATCGACCTGCTTTTCCATGCTTATATTTTCAAAGTTGAGAAATGCGATGAGCATATTGCGTCAATAGTAGTTGCAACCAAGAGCGGCGAGATGCAGGTTGAGGCAAATTATTTTATTGATGCTACGGGAGATGCACAGCTTGCTTATCTTGCCGGATGTCCGACGGTGCTTGGAAGAGAGTCGGATCATTTGTGTCAGCCTATGACATTGTGCTTCCGTTTGGGAAATGTGGATGTTGATAAGTTTTATAAAAGCAGAGAAAGATTAAAAATTGCGCATGCAGAAAGTCTTGCTGCGGGCGAGCTGATCAACCCAAGGGAAAATATCCTTGTGTTCAAAACACCTATACACAATGTACTACATTTTAATACTACAAGAGTGGTAAGAAAGAACCCCACCTCTCCGGAAGAGGTAACAGAGGCGGAGGTATTGGCACGCCGGCAGGTATATGAGATATACGAATTTATGAAAAAACACGCTGACGGACTTGAGAATAGCTTTCTTATGATGACAGCGGCAGAGATCGGCGTCAGAGAAAGCCGGATGATCGTGGGAGATTACGTATTGACTGAACAAGATTGCAGAAATTGTGTGAAGTTTGATGATGGGATCGCTGCCTGCAACTATGATATTGACATTCACAATCCCGAGGGCACGGGAACCAGTCATTACTATTTTCCGGCAGGGGAATATTATACCATTCCTTATCGTAGCCTGATTCCGAAGAGTGCGGAAAATCTTCTGGTAGCCGGAAGATGTATCTCCTCGGATCACGGAGCTCAAGCATCGTACAGAATTATGCCAGTTGTATGTTGTATCGGTGAAGCGGCTGGCTCTGCGGTTGGATTAGCCGTAAAACAAAATTGCACAGTACGCGAAATCGATGTTAAGGAATTGCAAAACGAGTTAAAAAGAAACGGTGCGTATATTGGTGTATAAATAACAATCATTTTTGACTTTTCTACAAGTTGTAATTTTGTTCTATGATCCAAAAAAAGCAGGTCGCAAGACCTTCTTTTTTTGCACCCTTCTGCTCGTTGAATGAAACAGCGCGCCGAAGGCGAAGCTTCCCCTCCACCGTCGCATAGTCGCGACGCGTCGCTCGGCAAGTATTTCTCAGGATTGCAAAATTCCTTCC
>JAZRIJ010000062.1:0-19031 GCA_045645205.1 Eubacteriales bacterium | reverse complement strand
AGAACGTCGGCGAGACCGAGCTCGTAGCGGTTGCAGGCGAGTGCCGTGACAGTGCGAACATCCGTAAGGTTGATACCTTCAACGAGGAGTATCGCCTCAAGGAGAAGAATGCAGTTCTCAACTGGTTCGACGTAACTATGATCGAGGGACGCTTCTCTCTTAACGATAAGATCGCGGATATTATGAAGTCCAAGAGAGGAAAGCTTTGGTTTATCGGTGTTGGTCTTAAGCTTAAAAAGAAGATGGATGCTAACAAGAAGGACAAGAATGCTGGCAAGAAGTCGGGTGGATTTGATGTTGACCTGAAGGCTGACGGCGGACTTATGCAGATGATGGGCGGCTTTACCGTACTTCGTCTGACAAGTATGATGGGAATGATGAACATTTCCTTTACAAAGGAAGAGCTTCTTAAGATGAACAAAAAGCTTAACCGCATAAGAAAGCCCGCAGAAAAGAAATAATTAAATAAGCGGAGGCGTAACGCCTCCGCTTTTGATATTGGCGGAATAAAATAAAAACTGAAAAGTCAATAGTTATGTGCAAAAAAATTCAAAAAATTTTTTTAAGAAGCTGATTTAATATCATTCAGATATGCTTCAAAGAGGTCTGATGAGCTTGCATAATCAAACATTTTGCGAGGATAGTCGTTTATCCAATTTTGGAGCTTTAGAATTTGTTTTTGAGTTACTTTATCAAAATCAAATCCTTTAGGATAATGCCGCCTAATCAGCTTATTTTGATTTTCATTTGAGCCACGCTCCCAGGAAGAATAAGGGTGGCAATAAAAGGCTTCTGTGCGCTTGCCTTTGCCGTTAACACATTTTTCAATGCCGAGATAATCGGAAAACTCCATACCGTTATCCATTGTAAGGGTTTTAAATATAATACGGAACAACGAAACACCATACTCACGCTCTATAGCATTAAGAGCCTTAACAACGCTCTTAGCGGTTTTGTCCTTCATTTTACGAACAATCTCAAATCGGGTAAGGCGTTCGGTAAGAACAAGAAGTGTTCCTTTTGTTTTTTTAGTTCCCTCTACACAGTCCATTTCCCAATGTCCAAAAGTTGAACGCTCTGCTATTATTGCAGGGCGTTTTTCAATGCTTGTTCCTTTTGGTGGTCTTGCCGCTTTTTCTTTTTTTAATTTGAATTTTTTCTTATTTCGCTTTACGGGAAGATCTTCGTTCGAAAGCGTAAGAAAAACACCTTGTTCAATATATCTATACAAGGTTTGCTTACAAACGGAAGTATTAAATTCTAAATTATCCTTTTTAATTTTACCAAGTGCTGCTTCAGGCGAATATTTCTCAACGCTTATCATATACTCAATAAATTCAGCAAATGCCATATCATTACCTATTTTAAGTGCAGGACCTTTAGCGCGCAAATTATCCTGTTTCTTTTTTTCGGATTTGTCGGGACTATATCTAATCTCTGTAGTATAATCCATATTAAGATGTTCATACTGACCGCGCTTTAATTCGCGGTATACGGTAGAAAAATGAACACCGAGCATTTCAGCCATTTTTTGCGGCTTGATTTTTGCTTTTTGCCAAGCTTCGATTTTTAGTCTATCAGTCCAGGTAAGTGTTTTATAATGTCTCATATTTACCTCGCCTTCGTTGTTTCCGAGTGCCCTGTGCGGAGACGGCAAGGCGGGGCGGAGCTGAAGCTTCTCGCCCTCGCCTTTGCCTTTTTCTCTCCGCACAGGGGTTTTACTCTTTCGGGAGAAAAAGCAACGACCGCGCGCGCGGTCGTTGCTTGATACTATTTTTTTCTTTTTGCTGAAGCTACGGTCATTTTTGTAAAATCACACCCTCACCTTTGTACACCCACTTGACAAAACCGAGCTTATTGTGATTATACCACAAAGGCTCGGTTTTGTCAAGTCCTGTGATTTAACTATATTAGCTTCTGACTATAGTATGGTGCTTTAATTTTGTTTTTTGGGCCGCCGCAAGCTTCGTCCGACACTGTCAACGAAACAACACCACTTTAGCGGTATTGTTTCATTGATACCGCCTGCTCGGCGGTAATGAGAGCGACACCTTATAGACAGGTAGCGCTTCGCGCGATGTAGCCACAGGAAGGGGGGACAAAAAAGCAGCTTTTGAAGTTGGTTGCGGGTTCTCCAATAAGGCACATATCGAAATTTTGCGTATTTTGTAGCTGTGCCTGCGGGCACGGAGAGAAAAAGTCGAAGATTTACCCCTCTGAATTATCTCTCTGCATTGTTTCCGATATGGCTCTTTGGATAAAGGCGTTTACGCTGCCGCCGTCGTATTTCTCGGCGTGAGCTTTGATTACTTCTTTTTCGCCTTTTTTAACTCTTAATTTAATTTCGTCATAAGCTTTAGCATTATAACGGTCTTTAACAGTACTTGATGTACGCCCCATTTATTATCACCTCTCAATAATTATAACACAAATAACATACTGTGTCCAGTATGCAAAATATACAAAAATTCAATAAAAACTTTGTGCAAAATAACACTTGACATAATGGGTACAGTATGATATAATATATAATGTAAGGTAGCAAGACGATGGCTGAATTTGGATTTTAATACGTTACGAAAGAAAGGATATAAGGATATGTTAAGAAGAGTATGGGCAACAGTAAACACCACAGACACTTGGAAAACGAAGGTTGAGGAACACATCTATTCCGATGGTTCTTTGTTTTACAGTTTTAGAGATAAGTTCGGCAGGTCATTCGATTTAAGTGGTTTGAGAGAAGCACAAAGCCTAATCAAGCAATACAAGATGACTGATGTCACTGATGAGATGTATGAGAGCGGTTGGATTAGTCCTGATGTGTACAAAGAGGTTATCTCGCAGAAAGATGCAGAGTAACGAGGGAAATGCCCTCGGTAATGCACTCACAAAATGGAACGGTCACAAGTCCGTAGAAAGGAGGATAAGAAAGAAAAGGAATAAAAAAGGCTAACCGCGATGATTAGCACACAGAGCGGTTAGCAATTAACCCAGAGGGTGAAGAAGAACGCACCGCCCTTCTTCCCCTCTATGATAACATAAAAGAGCGGTGTTTGTCAAGGGGGTACATATGAAAAAGACAAAGAAATTTTTAAGACGGTTTGGAAAGTGATTGTTTTCTTATATCACTATCCAGACGAGGCAAAGCGCAAGGCGGTCAACGAAGGTATCGTTGACTACTCGGGTCAAAGAAGAAACAAATACGGATTTTGAGAGAGGAAGCAATCAGATATGAGAAAAATTTTATTCAGAGCAAAAATAAAGACAGATAATGCTCAATATAAAAAAGGTGATTGGGTTCAGGGTGATTATGTAAAAATAATTGACGGAAAACGATTTATACCGCACATATATGGCAAAGGCGAAGTTATAGAAAACACAATTAGTCAATACACAGGATTGACTGACAAAAACGGTAAGAAGATTTTTGAAGGGGATATTGTAGACGTTGAATATGACATTAACTACATCGGTGTTGCTACCGAAAGAATAGGTTTATTTACAGTAGTATTTAATAATGGGTGTTTTATGAAAAAAAGCCAGGCGAAGGACTATTTCACTTCATTCCAACTGACAAATGCAAAATCGTCGGAAATATACACGATAACCCAGAGCTTATGAGAGGAGAAAAATGAAATGAAATTATTAGACAAATCATTTGATAATCACGAAAAAGAAAACACCTTGCTTTTACTTGACGGTTGTATTTGCCGAATATGCGTAAGCGATAATCCTCTAGAAATAATAAGAATGGTTGGTTTTGCTAACAGATATATATCTATGCTTGCACAAAACAGAATATTACAATTAAAGGAGAAAGAAATAAAATGAAATTCGGACTACATAATAACGATGATGGGCTTACGCTTATAATTGATGTTGAAGAACGAGAGCTGCTTTATAATGCGCTTCGGCACTACTCAGCTTATGGGGAAAGAGATAGCTACATATTAGACCAAATACCAACGATTTGCGAAATATTAAACATTCTTCATATGAGAGAGTTTGATAAAGTAAAATAATAAAAGCCCTCGGAGCTACGACAGTTCCGCGGGCTTTGTTGTATATTTTTACCTATGCTTACATTTACATATGTTTGTTTTGTAATTATATGTATTACAATCAGGGCATTTATAAATAATACCAGCATTAAGAAGATTAGTACAATCAGGACACAAATTACCAAACATAAGCTCAGATTTAGAACCACAATAAGAACAACCTGTCTTTTGCACTTCAACTGCTTTATTAGGAATATTTTTTTCTTGAATGTGCGTGCTTGTTAAAACATCTTTTATTTCCTTAAGATAACCCGAGCTTTTTGTTGTTTCCTCTACAAGCTCGCCATAACTCGCCAAAAACAAATATTTAAGCCAAGATATAACGATGCCAGGAATTAAAAACGCAAAACCACCAAAACAAAACCAAGCCGAACGATCGCCGTCAGTTACTGAAGAACACGCAAAAAGAAATATACCAACAATTATACAAACAAAAATATCACAAAACGCGCAAAACTTTGCAAAACCTTTAATTTTATTACCTGTATTTTCGTACATAAATTTTATCTCCTAAATTTATATAAAATATACTAAATTATCATTTTCCCACTACCGTCAAGGCGAATATGGTTAAGCTTACCAGGCTGAATATTTTTAAGGTAATAATCAAGTTTAGCATCAAGCGTATCTTTGTCGTCTCGATACAAATAGATAACAGTCAAGCCAAGTTCGATATATATCTTACGCTTAAACTCGTTTTCTTTTACGTATTGCGGGCCAGAATATCCGAGAAATTCTACGTAAGCGTTTTGTCTTGGAAGATAAAAGTCGGGTGTTATTGACTCAACTTTATATTTATTTTTATCAAGATAGATAGGCTTTTCATAAGAATGTGGTATCATACGGTGATAGAAGAAATTGTCTATTGCACGCTCACCATCACTTCTTACATTATGACCGTCAGCCGTTAAAATTCGCGCACCTTCATAATATTTTTCTTCAACCGTTACTTTTTTTCCTCCCTCTAATTTCAAAATTACGGTATGGTCTTTATATTTTTTATAACAATCAAGGCAAAGGTGTTTATTATTAGACTTGGATTTAGACCCGCAGATAAAACAATTCAAATCAAAAGAGTTGTTTTTTTCTTTTGATTCTTTTGCCGGGGAAATACCATATATAATTTCGTCGACTTTTGATTTTGCTAAAGCTTTTTTAATACAACGACAAGGATTTTCATCATTAAAGTATTCATAGCATTTTTGACAACGAAAAATTTTCCTATCGTTTTCAAGCTTCAAACAATCAGGACACAAATTATAAGAGCCCTTGAAACTAATTCTTCCACAATATTCACAAGAATAGTTATTTGCGATAAATCCCCACAAAAGACACAAACCAACAATACCTAAAACTACCCATAAAATCCACCACATAAAAATTCTCCGTTTCTATAAAATAAACTCACAAAAGAAAGCCAAAAAAGACTTTTGTGATACAAATTATATCACAAAAGCCTTTTTTTGTCAAGCGGTATCGTTTGCCACTACAGTGGACGGAGCTTCGGGAGCAACGCCGACATTCTCCATATCAGACACAAAGAAAGAGTGCTGCATATGAAATTCATCAGATGTAGGCTTTATACCCTCATACTCGGGGTAATCATTTAAGCCTATAAACGACATAGCCATCAAAGGCTCCCAGAACAGAACATAACAGTCTGTACTGAAACGCTGGCTGTATGCTTTTTTAGAAGAAAGAGGAATTATATATTCTTCCATCGTGCCGTCCTGTGTGCCTCGCTCAACCTCACAAACAACCTCTGAAACTCCAAAAAGATTGAAGTAACGCATATAAAAGGTATGGTATGCCGATACAGCGTTATGAAGCAGGTACATTATAAGAGAAGTATCACCGCGACAATACCTGTATTTAGTATATAGATTTAAGAATTTAGGATATATAAAATCGTGAATAAGCTCCTCAACAAAGAACAAAGGCATAACGATATTGAAATCACTTGACTTTCTGATATGAACTATATGGAAAAGCTCTCTGATATCAGCTTCAAGCGAAGTCGGACGCTGTTCATCACCGAATACGCGGACAAACGGAAAATTGCACACAGTAGATTTATGGCGTATCATTTTAAGCCAGGTAACAAAAAGGTCATTCTTTTGGTTACACTCAACACCTGCACGCTTAAGCTCTTTAAGAATAAGCTGATTGAGTCGCTCCTTGCCAAGCTCGGAGAATACAACGACGCCAAACTCGAAAGAACCTCGGTTAGGATTATTCTCTATCATTGTTTTACCGATACGCAGCACATCATAATCGAGTATATGCGCGTGTCGGCTTACAGCCTGTACCATTTCGGGAGTTCGGCGGAACAGTTCAGAGTTCCAAAGCGGGAAGTTACCCGCGTGCTCGAGAACATTGTCAACTCTGATTGAGTAGTTAGAAACAAGAAGCGAGCTTTCGATTATATAAATCAAATACAGCTGAGCGTATTCTTCAATTACAGTCCAAACGTCTATAATTTCAAGCTCATTATTGTACTCGGTACGGTATTTAGAAGTATCGTAATTGAAAATCGAGGAACAATTCTGTTCTTTATTGTAAATCTTACGTTTTTTCTTAACCCACCTTCGAGCGGTTGAGAGAGAATATATTTCGTGGTTTTCAAAAGCTTCTTTAAGCTCGTCCTCGAGGTTTATCCAAGGAAAATTGGGAAACTTCATATCACACTCAAGAAGAAGCTCAAGAGCCTTATCCCGAAGCATAATTTCTGCCGAAAGAGCAGCACTTGTCATAAGCGTAGTTTTCTTTGAACCCATAAGACCGCAGATCATAACGCAAATTGGCTGTGATTTAAGAAAAGAAACAAAAGCACGCTCGAGGTCGTCAAGGGTCTTAAAGCCTCTGCTCCTTCTGATGAGCGACATAAGAACATACGCCAATACATCCCAAAAGAGCAAGGGCGCACCCGACAGCATAATTACAAAATCCAAAAGCAGCTTAAAAATTTGTGTTGTCAAAATATTAGTTATATCCTGACTCATAGCAAAATAAAAATAATAAGCTAATACTTCAAAAGCTATAGTTAAGATATTGAGATTAAGCAGCCAAACAATGGATATAGGATAAAGAAGCCATTTTGTATTAACAAAGGTCTGCCAAAGCTCCTTAAATACATTTACCGCTCGTCTGATCAACGACAAGGGCTTACCTGTAAAACGATTTAACGCTTTTGTATTTTCGCCGTGTTTATCGTCATTAGGCGATAGCAACGCGCTTTTACCAAGGATAACCGACAAAAGCAAAACAGGCAGCAGAAGCATTATGTAAATAGAAAGATTACTCAAAAACAAAGCAACCTTTACAAGAAAAGCCTTCAGACACTCGCCATCAAATATCACTCCCCACATATCCTTTAACCGCCTGAAAAGCTCGTCAAAGTCATAGGGCAGATAGTCGAGTATATCAAGGCTCGGCATATCCGTAACGGTTACGGTAATTTCCTTATCAAAAAAGGCGCAAAAATAATAAGATACGGAAAGCCCAAAATCCTTTACAGCGTCAATAAACCTGATAACAGAAGCTTTATAAAAAAGCGGGACAAAAGCCAAAGACAGCATTAAAAATGCCGTCAGGGTAAGTTTATATAAATTTATTCTTTTCAACATAGTCAGCAATAATTAAAGCAATGGACGAGATAACAAACAAAGGTTATTATCAAAATAGCAAAAAATAGTTTTTTTAGGTTCTTAAAAATTTTACTTTCAAATATTTTTTTGGTTTTCAGTTTCATTTTTTTGTTTTCCTACTTGACTTTTTTAGAAATTTGGTATATAATATAAACAGGATTTATAAAGAGACTTTTGACGCCGTAGAATGATACGGAAACTGGTGGAAACGCCAACTCTTTTTAAGTCCTTTTTTATTTGAATTTTTTATTTGTTTTTTTAATGGCAATTCTATCAGCTTTACTCAATTTCCAATAACCACTGCTTGGTTTTGAAAGATATGTATCGGATTGCCAAACTGGTTTACTATAATAAGATTGACTTTTATAAGAGCTTGTTCTATCGGGGTTTTGTTTCAGAGGATATGTAGGTTCTCCAAAAAACTCCTTAGAATGTGTTATAACGTTAACTTTAGATTTATGCCCCTGTTTAGCACTAACATATGATATATGCCCTTTCCCATCTTTACGAACAACATCAGGGTTCATATTATAACGAAACTCATTTTTAGCTAAATATTTCTTTTTTGACATTACTTTTCCTATCTACCCCCACGGTTGCCCGCGGGGGATTTTATAATTTTTAACGATTGTAACCGCCACCATAATGCCTATATGATTTATAAGCATATGTACCGCCGACGGTTTGCATTTTGCGGGTTTCTTTTCTATAACGCTTACGCTCAAGCTTACGAGCAGTGCGAGCGTGCTTGCTCTTGTCAAGCTCGTCTCGCATTTTTTCATAAGCACTTTGAGACTCAGCTTTTTTTGGTTTTACGGTTAATATTTTTTATCTTTTTATTAACCTTAAAATCCTGTTTCATATTATAAATTGTGCTATCAGCGTTACGAATAAAAAGCTCTGCTCCAATAAGCTCTTGCTTTAACTCTTTATTTTTTGCGCGAGCTTTTTTCTTATTAAGCCTTTTCTGCAATCGCTTATTTCGAGCTTCCATACTAAATGGATTTTTCATTTTTCTCATACTAACATCTCCTTTTTATTTTCTTCGTCTGTAACGGTATCGGTTATTATAATACCGCTTGCCCTTATATCTATAAGAGCCTCTGTAAGGACTTCGATACTGTCCTTGAGTATAATTACTTCGTCGTCTTAGCTCGTCCTCTTGAATAGTAATATTGACGGTTGTATTGTTTTCTTTTTCCTTATTCTTTTTATCAGAGAACAAAGAATTTGATTTGTCTGACTTTCCAAATATCCAAGACGGAACACTTATCGCCAACCAGCCAAGCAAAATAATTGAAACGATCAATATAAGCAAGCCAACAAGCTTAGGCGCGCTATCCTGCCACCAGTTTTTCAAATTTTGAAAATATTCGCTTATCGCCTCATCAGGGGGAAGCGGTGTAACATTCTCAATACCTGTAAAGCCATCTGTAAGGTCAGACACAACAGGAATTACAGTTATTTTTCCATCCTTTTCAAAGGAAAGAGAAATAATATCAAAGTCAAGATATACATTCTCTTGAACAAGCATTATATTACCGTCAAGAGATGAAGTCATATTAAGACAATAATAATCGTCAGATTTTGCGTATCTTAAAAGATATACATTTTCGTCATTTCTTGCCGCATCAGAACAGTAATTACAAAAAGCTGTTATATCATTAACCGAAACGAGATATTTACTTGAGGCAACTTCAGGAGTTGACGGAATATCCGTATACTTTACCTGTTCTATGTATTTTGCCTTTTGAATGGTTTCATCATAATTTTCTATATTAAGAGAAATATCCAACCCATATTTCCAAAAACGCTGCCAACCATTTTTTACACCTTGTTCTTCTAACAGATCCGCAAAGGAAGGCATATCAAATTCTTCGCCCACCTTAACATCAGCGGAATAATAGTTTTCTGTATAATAATCAAGGTCGAACAAATCACCAAAATATTTGTTTGAACCTATAGTTACGCCGGAATGATTTACAGGGTTGTTATATTCATCAAGAGGAGGGCTTGTCATGGAATATTTATAAAAATACTTTTGAATTTTATCCGCTGAAACCAAAATGTTATCTCTGTCGGTTACATCGTCAACCTTAAAAACAGTGGTGAAAAATTCTTGATATGTACCTATTTCAGGATATTCATCATAAACATATAAATCTACCCCACCTTTTTTCTTATCTCCATAAGCATAACCAAACGAATAATACCCCGAATAAAGTGCAACATCATAAATAGAATAATTAAAATTACCGTCTCCGATTTTATGTCCTACGTCTGGAATAAGCTTGTTGTATGTACTCTCATCATCTACTACAAGCATAGGTGAAGTACGATATTTATAATACTCATAATTTATAGAATACAGATCGCCGTATTCCTGCTCTATAGCCTTTGGTATCGAAAAATAAACAGAGTTTATCTGATTTGAATACCAGCCGTTATCCAAATCGTCTTTTTCCTTCGCACTATCTCCTGTAAGATAGCTTGTCTGATATACATCAAGATTTATAGTCAGCTGATCTGTACGGTTACAGGCAAGGGTATTGCCAGAACCGCTGAAGGAGAATGTATAACCGACAGTATAATCCTTAAGCTGTTCAAAGTCAGAGCCTACGGTGTTAAGCTCAACACCCGAAACTGTATAATGTCTTGCATTATTTAGTTTACGGTAGAAGCTACCGCTTGTTTTACCGAGCTTACATTTTATAAGCAATCTGTCAGACGAAACAGACACAATTTCAACAGGCTGCTTCTTATATCCGTTAGGCTCTCCCGAAGAATTCCAGGAGCTTGCAAGTTGAACCTTGTTAAAATCGGAATTTGAAAGCGTTTTTCCCGAGGGATTATAGAAATACATATACAAGGTATGATCAAGCGTTCCGTAACCGTATTCTTGAACAGTAATAAGCGATATATCCTTATTGCTGCTATCTGCCTTAAAATCGTTCAAATCACAAATAAGCCCTAAATCTTCTGTTACAGAGGATTTAGTGATATCAACGCCGTTAATTGTTTCAGCAGCCGATATAGGAACTGCCAAAGAGACAAGCGTTATAATTACAAGAATAATTGAAAGTATTTTTTTCATATTGTTCTCCTTATTCTTTTACAAGAAATCCCCTCCCGAAGGAGGGGAAAATCTTACTTAAAAAATCCCTTATAATAATTTCCGTCCTCGCCGCCTTCAACAACTACAGGACAAGCCTTTACATTCTTAAGCTCGACGCCCTCAACAAGACGAATTTCGAAATTAACCTCTACTTCCTCGGGAAGCTCGATTGTCTTACCCTGAAGAAGAGTGGAGTTTGTTGTATTGTTAGGAGCTTTATCAAAGTCGGCGTACCAAGTATAGGTTGCGCCGTCAAGGGTATATGTACCTACAGCGTAATAACCCTTATAACTGGGAGAATTAAAGCAAGTGAATGTATATTCGCCCGCGGGAAGAGTAACTGTACCAAGGTCGATAGAGTCAGACAGCGTGATCGCACCGGGGTCTGTATCAACGATCTTACCGTTAAGAGTAATAACACCGTTCTTAGCTACAGCGTCGATGCTGGTATTATCATAAATTTCACCGTCTTCAATCTTTTCAAAGAAGAAGTTATCTTCGTTAAGCTTAAGAATAAGATTATCCTTAAGATCAAGATTATCATATCCGTCAGTAAGGTTAAAGGCGAGAGCCGAGGCAACAATACCAAGGACTACAGCAACAATGATTACCTTCCAATTCTTCTTGGAAAGCTTCTGATTATAATTTCTTTTAGACATATTTTTTCCTTTCTACACTTTTAGCTGTGTAAAGCTTATTTTTACATTTATGACCTACATTTTTATTCAGTATAGGTATAATCATAGGTAAGAGTTATTGTAAGCGGAGAGGTTTTCAAAGGACAATCACTTGACAATATAAAATTAATAATTGAACCGTCATTACGACCTTCGTACCCGAATATTATTCGCCAAGCATTGCCAAAGCGGAAGCTGAAATCTGCATCACTTATTGCAGGAGCTTCAGGGCTTGCTTTATAAACGATATCAGCGTTATTCCACACCGCTTTATCATATGACACAGAAGCGGTTGCAGCACCACTCAAACCTTTGCTGCCATCGAAATTTTCTATACCTTTAAAGATAATATCAAGTTCGGGCAAAAATTGTTTTTGCAAAACTAAAGTCAAACCATTTTCAGAAAACACATACCCTTGATATGAATCGCCAAAATTCTTAAGATTTTTAAGAACATCACCACCAAAGGTTACTGTTCTGGTGAGAGTTGTAAATTCTTCTTCGTAAACAAATCCGCAAACATAACAAGTGCGCTGAAGTATTCCAACCTTTTCGCTTGTCGGATATTCAAGAACTTCATCAGAAGCCTCAACAGGCGTATGATTAGAAACTTCAGTAAAAATCAACCCACAATCACTGCAACAAAGCTTTATTTTATGATCGGTTGATGTACACTCAACATCTAATGTGTCATATCCAATTTCGTGAAGGCAAGTATAAGTAACTGTAATATAAATATCATTATTTACTACCGTGCTTATAATTTTTTTGTCAGGAGTCCACCCCTCATAATCAGGCGACTTAATATATATTTGCTCCCCCTTGACACATTCATTGATATATGTATCAAAAAGGATTAAATCGCCATTACCTTTCATATACTGATGCTTAATAACTACATTACAGGTATCAGTCTTAACCTCGGCTTTTACATTTTGCGTTTTTCTATAGGTAAAACCGCCGAGAAGTATTACCGCAACAACAAACAAGATTAAAATTACTTTTCTGTTTTTCATATTTTACCTCAAAATCAATGTCTCATACAACCGCAACCACAATGAGCATAACCGTCCTCATCTACATATGATCCCGAACCATAAAAATCGTGATTTTCATACGAAACGACCGTATAACCACAACCACTACAAGTCTTTAAAAGTTCGTGTTTTGAATACTCATAATTGCCATATAAAGACTTTCCGAAAGTATGCGCTTTTGTAGCAACAGAAGAAACAAAGATAATATCATCACAAACGGTACAATATTCTGTTATCATAACATTATGACCAGACTCAGTTATAGAAGAATATTCAGAACAACTATCTTTATAAAGGTGTTTACAATAATCACAACGCGAACACACACCGTTTTCATTATAAGAATGTCCTATAGGAGCTGTAGTGATTGTTTTCACAAATGAACATACTGAACAGGTACTCTGCTTTTTGCCGCTTGTTTCACAAGAAGCAGCTGTTACAACCTTTTCAGCTCCGAATTGATGATCAAAAGACTTTGTACTTGTGCAACCATCTATAGAACACTTCATAATGTGTGAAGTGGTAGTTTGCCTTACATAAACCTCATAATTATGTTCGGTATGAGTAGTGCTGCCTTCGTTGCCTGTTTCAGAGTTATCAGGCTCAAGGAAAGCGCAGGCACAAACACCGTTTACATATTTGTGAGGTTCCTTTACAACATAATCGCAATTATCACAGGTCTTTTCGTGATACTCAAAATCCAAGGATTGATAAAAAGCTTTTTTGTATGTGTGCTTATCCTTCACAGTCGCGCCGCAATCCTTGACAGTACACAAGCCTTCGTGATATACGCTATCCTTTGACACCCACTCTGACACCTGATGAGTACACTCTACAGGCTCTTTTTTATCATCAGGTGTTTTTGTTGTTTCGTCCTTGAAGATATCACCAAGCTCAACGCCAAGGTCTTTAAGAATAGGATTCAATACAGAATAAGCCGCGCCAAATATAGCAGCCAAAACAAGAACAACAATCAAAAGTTTAATTAGAGTTTTCATAAACCTCTCCTTTTATTAAAAATAAAAACCGCCAAGTGATAGAACACTCGGCGGTTCTTGCTTACTTTACATAAAGCAGCACTTTGTTGCATTTACGGCATTTAATCCGTATATGAAAACGAGCAGTTAAATTGTGGTCAAAGATACGCGCCCCGCACTCCTTACAATAAACTATTATAAAGTTGCGGTTATCTGTGCTATCTTCAGACCAATCACTTTTACTTTGCTGTTCCATTTTCATTTATCTTGCCCTCGGGCTTTGCACCATAATTGTTAACGGCGTGGGGAGCTTCCTTGAACTTTATAACGGGATTTATAGCCTTGATACGTCCGTCGAAGGGGTCAACAAGAACCTCAAATTCATCCCCAGGTTCAGGAACTAAACCACCAAGGAGCTTGTCAGAGAAGAACTTCTCTCCAACTTCTTCGCCGATGATATCAGGATCAAGAGACTGATATGTACAAAACAGCTTAAACCCCTTATAGGTTGACTTCGTTTCTTCAATTATACCTTCGCTTCTTTTAAGACCTACTACTTTAATTTTCATAATTCATTTTCCTTTCAATTTTTAATTTTAATTTTAATTTTGAATAATTCCGCGCATTTGTCTTGATTTTCGTTCTTTTAGAATTTCATATTTACTTTTATTTTCGGAAGATAAACAGAAGTCTTCACCTGTTTCAGCATTTACAAACTTCCCACAAAAATCGTTATCATTAAGAGTACAAAGCGCATCTGATAAGTCCTCTTCAAAACTCGTATCATTTTTGGTGCTATTTTGTATGAGAAACTTCAAATGTGCAACCGAATTAAGAAAACGATTTTCAGCTCGTTGAATGTTGGTATGCTGTTCGCGGTTGCGCCATACATCAATAACCTTACGCTTATATTCGTCTATCTGGCAATCAATAATTCTTTGCCACCAATAACAGACAGCTTCGCTTTTTTTGCCCTTATATTTAACAAAACAAACCGTTTCGTTAGTAAGATAATGACAAAATTCTGAGCGCAAAGAATAAATCGTATTAAGCCTATGAAGCAAATCGTCCGTATCTTGAAAATGAGCCATTATAAAGTCATTACAATCAACATAAAACTTTCGCTTCGTTTGAAACTCAATATTCATTATAAGCGTTACAGGCGGCAAATACTGTTCTACAACCTTTGAAAGCTGTTCAACATTATCCGAATTACCATAACAAGAAGTCTTGGCTTCTGAAAGTATTTGCTTTATTTCATTGTTCCCGCCATATTCAAGATACCACTCAATACGCCCAAGCAAAACCCCTGTTCTATATGTACCGTATCTATATGCCGTTTCATATACAAATTCATCATACCTGTTTATTAGTCCGTGTTCGCGCCAACGAGATATAAAAAATGATTTGTAATTTTTCTCAATAACCTCTTGCGTTTTGTTATATACTCTAAAAAATACATTATTTGATTTTCTGTTACCGAGAGAAAAATAATCAATTTCAATCTTCTTGCCGCGTATATTACCCACCTTGTGATATAAACGAAGCTTTGACATAAGATGATTAGCAACAAAAGCATCGGAAAAATATTTGAATGGATTTTGAATTTGATTGCTATGAAAAGCATAATCAATACGATTTTCTCTTACCGCGTCAGCGTTTAGCTCAAAAACCCGCAAAACAGCTTTTACGCGGTCAAAGGATTTTTCAATAGACTTAACAACACCGTCAAGAATAAGAGAACGAGTACGGAGCTGAACAACTATTCTTGGCGTTTTGGAAGTTGGTAAAATAGACGATATAAAAATATCATAATTTTCATTAAAGCTTAAGCAAAAATCATAATGTGAAAAAGATTTAAGGTTATAGGTAAGACCAAGATATTCAACCTCATCTTCTCGTTTTGATAACTTTCGGCTTTTTAACGAACTTAATCTATTTAACAAATTGCCAACTTTTATATTTTCATTTGAATCATCTTCAATGAAAACAGTATAATAAAAAGTATCAATATGCGGAACAACCTTTTCTTTGCAACGGTCAAACCAATATTCTTGTCCTTGAGGGTTAAATTCAGCAAAAACAGAACAGTTTTGTATTTCTTTTGTTATCATTTTCCCCTCATCTAAACCGATATGTAAAAGCTTGTGTTTTTTTGCCGCTTTTTTCGTTTGGTGAAAGAGCGGTTTGACCAAACGAGTTTTTTTACAAACAAGCTCAATAAAAACAACACTTTTAGACCGATTTTATTGAATTATTTGTGGGGCGTATTACAATACTCGCCCCCCTATGGAAAATCGTGCGATTTTCAAAGTCAGCCGTAATCTGTCTTGTGCATAAAAATTACACACTCCTTTTTACAAAAATATCATAAATTTTAGAGATAGACCACTCGGGGACTACTCGAAAATTATGCAAAGTTGTTTCCGTCCAGAGCAAATCATTAAGCTTTTTAAGCTCCGGCGTTTCATACATCTTGCCTGTTTCAGAATCATACAAGCAATACTGTAAAACATTATATTTAGTCGAGGCGGCTTCAGAAAGGAGATAAAATGACAATAAAAACAGCTTATTCTTTAGGAAAAAATCGGTGTTTTCTGCCGCCTCGGCTGTGCCAAGCACCAGACAAGACCGCCCACCAATAGAAACGAGCTTGTCCTTTGCGTTGTCTTTAGGATAATCTATTAAAGTAAGTATAAGATCAGAAGGATCATTCTTCTCAACAGGATCGTTTGGAAGCTTCATACAGGAATAACATCGGCTGCTTCTTGAATTCAAGCGGTGAGAACAATGAGGACAGTAATGTTCCGTAATCTTTATAGGAATAGAAACACTCCAATCCGAAGGGATGGGAGCGCCTTCGTCTTGAATCCACAAATTCAAACGAGTAACATCTGCCCCTTCTTCAATTTCATATTTTATAACTCTTTCAGGGTCAAGAGGGGATATATCATATGGGATATTCATTCCGATTTATCTCCTTTATCATCAAGTGTTAAGCCGTAAGAAGTAGGAAAAAGTTTAGATAAAATATTATTTATAAATAAATCGTAGAAGTCGTGAACCGTCGTAACACAAAAGAGATAAGCAACAAATTTATATAAATTTATCGTGTCATACGCATATTCCATAAGCCTTATTATCAAGACAGCTGCAAGGAAATATGCAACATCTGATAAAAGCTTTAAGATAAGCGCAGATAAAAAATCTAAAAATTTTTTCATATTAACCTCAAAAAAGTGCAAAAAGATATAAAAATCTCTTTGCACATATTATACAACTAAAAAAATTTTCATAAATTTACAAATCCACTTGAAAAAAAGGAATAAATATGTTATAATATAATTTAACATAATAAACAGAGTAGGAAAATGTGCGTTTTAGTGTTGCGCGGACGGGGAGTTGTCGCGCAAACGAAAAAGTCTTTGGCTTGCGGTGCATTTTTCGCATCCCACTGTTACCAATCGGTTGCATAAGCCACCTTTACGGTAATGAGATGTTAGTTCTGTAAAGGAGGTTTTTATGAATAAAAAACGAAATGCCTTTGGCAGCGTAAGGGTTCTTACCACATCGGCTATGCTTACGGCGATAAGCGTGGTGGTGGGTATTTTTTGCAAGAATTTTCTTGATTTTGGGGGCGGCTTGTTCCGCGTAACCTTTGAAAATCTGCCTATTCTTCTGGCGGGGCTTTTTTACGGTCCGCTTGTGGGCGGCTTTGTGGGGGCGGCGTCTGACCTTATCAGTTATTTGCTTTCCTCGCAGATATATCCTCCAAATCTTATCGTTACCGCAGGAGCTGTTGCTATCGGCGCTGTTTCGGGTGCGGTGGGAAGGCTGACCGAAAAAAGAAGCCGTAACACAAGAATAATTCTTTCCTGTTCCGCGGCGCATATAGTAGGCTCAATGATAATAAAGCCCATAGGACTTTATCAGTTTTTTGGTGTGCTGGTTTTGTGGAGGATTCCTCTTTATTTTGTGATAGCACCTGTGGAAATTCTTCTTATTTGCCTGATTGTGAAAAAGGGCGTTATGAAGAGGCTTGGAGGTAAGTGATGACCTACGCTGAAGCTATAGATTATATTCACGGCGTAAGCTGGACCTTCTGCAAGCCGGGGCTTGAGCGCATTACAGAATTGTGCGCGGGGCTTGGAAACCCTCAAAGCAGGCTGAAATTCATTCATGTTGCGGGAACTAACGGAAAGGGCTCGTTTTGCTCGATGACCTCGTCGGTGCTTCGCGCCGCGGGCTACAAGGTGGGGCTTTTCACCTCGCCTTACATCAAGGAATTTAACGAGCGTATGCAGATAAACGGCGAGAACATCTCAAACGGTGAGCTTGCCGCGCTTACAGAGCGCGTTCGCCCTATTGCCGAAAAAATGGCAGATAAGCCTACCGAGTTTGAGCTTATCACGGCTATTGCCTTTGAGTATTTTGCGTCGAATAATTGCGATGTGGTGGTGCTTGAGGCCGGGCTTGGGGGAAGACTTGACTCAACAAATGTGATTTCATCTTCCGTATTGTCGGTGATAACAGGTGTCGCCCTTGACCACACGGCAATTCTTGGAGATACGGTAGAAAAGATAGCCCGTGAGAAGGCGGGGATAATCAAGGCGGGCGCGCCCGTTTTGTACGGCGGCGATGATGAAGCCGCTTTTGAAGTTATAAAGAACAGGGCGGACGAGCTTGGCTCTCGCCTTGCCAGAGTGGATTACGAAAGGGTAAAAAATCTTTGCTCTGACCTTGAGGGAAGCAGCTTTGATTACGGTGAGCGCAAAGCGCTTAAGATAAGGCTTTTGGGGCTTTATCAGCCAAGGAATGCCGCTGTGGTCGTTGAGGCTGTGGATATACTTAAGAGCGAGGGCTTTGATATTCCCGAAGACGCCTTGCGCCAAGGACTTGAGAGCGCGGTATGGCACGCCAGATTTGAAAAGGTTTGCCAAGAGCCGCTTATCATATTTGACGGGGCTCACAATCCACAGGGCATAAGTCAGGCAGTTGCAAGCATTAAGCACTACTTCGCAGATAAAAGAGTCTGCCTGCTTACGGGAGTCCTTCGCGATAAGGACTATACCGAGATTGCTCGCAGTCTGTCAGAGGTAACCGAGCTTGCCTTTACACTTACGCCCGACTCGCCAAGAGCCTTGCCGTCATCGGAATACGCAGAGGTATTATCGGGACAGGGTGTGGCGGCAACTCCCTATGAAAGCATAGAGGAAGCCTTCCTTATGGCAAAGGCGGCGGCAAAGGAGCGGGGAATACCCTTGGTTTGCCTTGGCTCTCTCTATGTTTACGCGTCCCTTTGCCCATTGTTTGAAAAATAATTATTGACATAAATTTCGGAGGAATTTGAAATGAGTGATATTAAGGACATAAGCCTTGCCCCCTCGGGCAGAAAAAAGATAGAGTGGGTAAAATCCTATATGCCACTTCTTGCAAGGATTCGGGCAGACTTTGAACGCGAAAAGCCCTTTCTTGGAATGAAGATATGTATGTCCATACACCTTGAGGCAAAAACCG
>JAZRIJ010000061.1:0-3147 GCA_045645205.1 Eubacteriales bacterium | reverse complement strand
GAATAAGGCAAAATAACCGCATAAAATGAGTTAATATAATGCAGGTGGGGAGTTAACCCATCTGCAAATTGTTTGCAACAAAATAAGGCTTTTTGAGGGGATTTTGGCAAAGAAAAAGAGCCCACCGATTAAGAATCCGTTAGCTCATTGGCGGACGGGGTGGGATTCGAACCCACGTGCCGGAATTACCGACAAACTGATTTCGAGCTGTTAGACAGTCTTTTTAGATAGACGAAATAAGCGGAAGTTAAAGGAACTTAAAAAGCGATAAAAACCGCATAAAATAAGGGTTTTGAGGGGATAAATTCCTTCAAAGCCTTTGCTGTTCTATGAGTTTTCGTATTGCCACTTTTTGATGCATTTTTTGGGTTTTCGCTAGAAAAGTGCTAGAAAAATGTTAGATAAAATATTTCAATAAAACATATTGACATTTTTCTATGTGTCGCATATAATATATATAGATGATTATCTATGTGAGGTGATTTACTTGGAAATGAATGATACAAAAATTGCTGAAATATTTAAGGCATTTTGTGATGAAAACAGAATTAAAATTCTTAAAATGCTGAGTACAGGCGAAAAGTGTGCCTGCAAATTACTTGATACACTTGAAGTAACACAGCCCACGCTTTCACACCATATGAAAATTCTCTGTGATTCAGGCGTTGTAGTCGGCAGAAAAGAAGGTAAATGGACACATTACTCCATATCAGAAGAAGGTGCAAAGATTGCATCGGAAATGTTGCAAGAGTTAACAAAAATAAAGTAATACAAAAGCCGTGATGCGAATAAGCCACGGCTTACAAAAACAACTACACATAGATGTTTTTCTATTTGAGGAGGTTTTTCTATGGAAGTAATAAAAGCAGCATGGGACTTTTTTCAAAATCAAGTCTTGGGTATGAAATGGTTAAATGAGCTGATAGGAAATATTCTGTCAGCATTCGGTCTTGATGTGGGTGGCAGAATTGGTGGTAGTGTTCAGTTCTTTTTATATGATACAATTAAGATTATGGTGCTTTTAGGTGTCTTAATTCTGATTATCTCATACATTCAAAGTTATTTTCCCCCAGAAAGAAGCAAACGCATACTTGGCAGATTTCACGGCATTGGTGCAAATACGGTTGCGGCACTTTTAGGAACTGTAACCCCGTTTTGCTCTTGCTCATCAATTCCTTTGTTTATTGGTTTTACAAGTGCAGGACTTCCGCTTGGAGTAACATTTTCGTTCCTTATTTCTTCGCCTATGGTTGATTTGGGCTCGCTTGTTTTGCTTATGAGTATTTTCGGGTGGAAAGTTGCAGTTACATATGTTGTAGTCGGTCTTATTATCGCTATCATAGGAGGTACGCTGATTGAAAAATTACATCTTGAAAATCAAGTCGAAGAATATATAAGACAAGGCAAATCGTTTGATGTTCCGCAAGATGAATTGTATTTCAAGGATCGTATAAAGTATGCTTGGGAACAGGTGTTGGGAACTGCAAAGAAAGTGTTTCCTTATGTCCTTGTAGGTGTCGGCATAGGTGCGATAATTCATAATTGGATACCTGAGGATATTATTGTAAAAGTTCTTGGCAGTGGTAATCCATTGGGAGTTGTTATAGCTACTGTTGCAGGTGTGCCAATGTACGCCGACATCTTCGGTACAATCCCGATTGCTGAAGCTCTGCTTGCAAAAGGTGCACAGCTTGGTGTGGTTTTATCATTTATGATGGGCGTAACCACTCTGTCACTTCCGTCAATAATTATGCTCCGTAAAGCAGTCAAACCGAAACTGCTTGGAATATTTATTGCGATATGTACAGTTGGAATTATCCTTGTCGGATATTTCTTTAATGCGATACAAAATATTATTATTTAGGAGGTCTGTTATGTTTGGATTTGGTAGAAAGAGAAAATGTGATTGCGGTTGTTCGGCAGTAATCAATTCTGTAAAGGTGCTGGGTGCAGGATGTCAAACTTGCCACAAGCAATATGAAAACACAAAAAAGGCAGTGCAAAATAAAGGTCTTGACATCGAAGTCGAATACATCACAGATATGGAAAAAGTGATGCAATACGGAGCTATGAGTATGCCTGTTTTAGTGGTGAATGAAAAGGTTGTTTCGCAAGGCAAGCTCTTAAAGCCATCAGAGGTGGAAAAGTATCTATGAAAAAGAAAATAGCATTTATATGTGTTCATAATTCTTGTCGAAGTCAGATGGCAGAAGCTTTTGGAAAAGCGTATCTTTCAGAAAAGTACGACTGCTATTCAGCAGGGACAGAAACAAAACCACAGATAAATCAAGATGCGGTGCGGATTATGAAAGAGTATTTCGACATTGATATGTCGAGTCAGTATTCAAAACTGATTTCGGATGTTCCTACACCTGATATTGTTATCACCATGGGGTGCAATGTCAGTTGCCCGAATATCCCTTGCAAAGAGCGTATAGACTTCGGACTTGATGATCCCACGGGTAAAAGCGATGAGGAATTTATCAAGACCGCCAATAGAATTAAAGAGAAAATATTAGAGCTTAAATAATTTCAGCCAATGCGATTTTGCATTGGCTTTCTCTTTTAAGGCGAAAATAACTTTACCTTGAAAACAAACAATAAATAAGGGTAAATTTGCTTGATTCTTTGACTTTTCCCTTAAAAAGTGGTAATATTTAAGGGAAAGAAAGGTTATTAAGGGAATTATAGATTAAAATAAGGCGGAATTGAAATGTTAAATAAATTATTAAAAAGCGTATTGGACCAAGACCTTGCCCCTGTCGTTGTTTGCGATATAGACGATATCATTGTGTATATGAGTCCATCTGCGATAGAGCGTTATCATAAGGATTTGACGGGCAGTAACTTAAAGGATTGCCACAATGCAAAATCTAATGAAATGATAGATAAAGTTGTTTTGTGGTTTGGCGAAAGTCACGATAACAATATTATATACACATACCATAATGAAAAAGAAAACAAGGATGTGTATATGGTCGCCCTTCGTGATGATGACGGCACACTAATCGGCTATTACGAAAAGCACGAGTATAGGAATAGAGAAACTAAGAATTTATATGAGTTTAAGTAGGTGAATTTTATGCCATATATTCCAAAAGAACACGAAAAATACGATTTGTTGCCTTTTTGCAGAAAAAATGGAGG
>JAZRIJ010000060.1:0-27537 GCA_045645205.1 Eubacteriales bacterium | reverse complement strand
ATCACGCAGTTTGCTTTCGGACATTTGTACCACTCCTTATATTTTTATTATACTATAGTCTTTAGTGAGGTTCAAAGCTTAGGTTTTAAGTGAAGTTGCGGCGTTGCCGCAGTGAAGTTATGGCTTACGCCATAATGAAGTATTGTGCTGTGCACAATGTGAAGTTAAGTGCGCCACCCATGCCCGCAGGTGCTTCACGATGCGTAGCATCACTTCACGCACCGAAGGTGGGCTTATCGTGCCGTTAGGCACACTTAGTTCCACCAAACAAAAAGATATTTTCGGCAGTTTTGCGTATAAATTTGAACTCTCACACAAATCACAGTGCATATCAATGTTCTTTAATGTAAAAGAGCATTTCACCTTTTGCGTTGTGGTCAGCATTAAGTTCTGTTAGTTTCCCTTTTGCCCATACTTCATTCTTTTCAAGCCACCATTTAGAATTAGGATGGCATTCCCAAATTGTAGCAATATAATAATGACAGTATTTGCCTAAATTTAATTTTTCTATATAATACTTGGTTTTTTCATAATCTTTGAGAATTTCATCAGACGCAGCAGAATAATCCCCTTTGAATTTCAATTCAAAAACACCTATATAATTTTCTACGCAATCCCCCCAAAACTTTTCATTCTTGTCAAAGTCCATTTGCGCTAAAATTAAATCTGCTCTATAACCCGTTTTGCGAAATTTGTCAGTATTGAATTCTGTAAAAATCATAATATTATATTTTTCAAGTAAAGCACTTAATCTTGTTCTTATATGAAAATACATAGAGTTCTTAAAGGTATCTTCTTTCAAAAGATAGCCTTTACTATAGTCTTGGGGAATATCATATTCCCAAATATATTTTATCGTCTGATGTATTTCTTTTAAGACTTTGTGGGGGATTTTATTATGCATATAAAGACTCTCCTTTTGAATATTTGATCGGATAATTTCGTTTAGTGTCAAACAGATTATAGCATTTATTGTCATACATTTCAATGAAATATCGCTGATGCGTCATGATACACGACCGTTGCTGTATGATATATTTGCGTTGCAAATATGATGTAAGGACTATAATAAAGATATCATCGGCATTTTTTCGTATGAATTTGAACTCTCACAGTTTTTAGTGAAGTATTGGCTAACGCTGATGTGAAGTCATGCCTTACGGCATAATGAAGTTTTGTGCTGTCGCACAAAGTGAAGTTAAGTGTGCCACCCACGCCCGCAGGTGCTTCACGATGCGTAGCATCACTTCACGCACCGAAGGTGTGCTTATCGTGCCGTTAGGCATACTTAGTTCCACCAAACAAAAAGACTTGCCGCAGCAAGTCTTTTTGTTTGGTGGGAGCGGGTGGATTCGGACCACCGAAGTCACTGACACCAGATTTACAGTCTGCCCCCTTTGGCCGCTCGGGAACGCTCCCATATAACAAAAGAAACTTAAAGAAAAGTTTCTTTTGTGTTTGTGGAGCTGGTGATCGGAGTCGAACCAACAACCTGCTGATTACAAATCAGCTGCTCTGCCATTGAGCCACACCAGCAATCTTTGTTCTTCACAACGTTGACAATTATAACATAACAACACTGCTTTGTCAAGACGTTTTTTAAAAATTATTATATTTTTTCTATAATATTTTTATAAATTCCCCGGGAAATAAATATACTTTTCTTTACTCGTGATAACCGTCAAGCTCTGCCTTCTGTATTGCGCCCAAAATTCTATGTTTCAAGCCTTTGTTGAGCTTCTCCTGCTCTGCCAAAAACTTTTTTATTTCTTCTCTTTGAGTCTTCTTATTTGCCGGGCATGTGCTTTCTACCAACGGCAGCCACTCATTCTTTCCCATAAAGTATTTTATATCTTTTTCAGCAGTATATATAAAAGGTCTTATCATAGTCAAGTCTTTTCTGCTTAAATATGTTACGGGCGAAAAAGTTCCCAGTCTGCCCTCGTATGCTAAATTAAGCACAAATGTCTCGACAACATCATCAAAATGATGTCCTAATGCTATCTTATTACAGTTATACTCTTTTGCTGCATCATGCAAAGCTCCACGTCTCATTCTCGCGCAAAGAGAGCAAGGATTACTTTCTTTTCTGTAGTCAAAAGTAATCTGCGATATTTGGGTCTTTACTATATGATATTCTACTCCCGCCTTTTCGCACAACTCAGCAACTTTAGAAAAGTCCATTCCGTTAAAGCCCATATCTATGGTTACAGCAACAAGCTCAAACTTAACCGGATAAAACCTTTTCAATGCAACAAGGGTGCAAAACAACGCAATAGAATCTTTTCCGCCCGATATACCGACAGCTATTCTGTCACTTTCTTCAATCATTTTATATTCATCAATCGCTCTTCTTGCATAGCTAAGCAGACGTCGGCTTTTCTCAAATTCCATTACTTTTCCCCGTTACAATTAATTTATTGATTTATTATATATCAACTTAAAAACAATGTCAACATTAAAACAAAATGTATATTATAATAATAGACTTTTTATAATCAGAGGTATTACTTATGGCAATAAAAATATTTATAGACCAAGGACACAATCCCGTTAATCCAAATGCTGGCGCGGAAGGTTTTGGTTTTCGCGAACAGGACATAACTTACGACATTGGTATGAGACTGGCCAACCTTCTCCAAAGCGACCCAAATTTTGAAGTCATACTCTCCAGAAACACACCAACTGAACAGCTCGGAACAAGCAATTCCACCAGTCTTGCGGCAAGAGTCAATGCGGCAACAGCTTGGGGAGCTAATTACTTTATATCACTACACACCAATGCTTCAGTCAATCCGGAAATAAGCGGAACAGAAGGATATGCATACAGTATGAACGGCGAGGGATATTGGCTGGGAGAAGAAATAATCGACAGCATATCCGATTTTACAGGACTACAAAACAGAGGGATGTTTGTCAGACCCTCACTATATGTACTGAGAAGAACACCTATGCCATCCGTACTTATTGAAATGGGGTTCATAACAAATGAAAATGATGTATATCTTATGACTCAACAGCCACAGTTGTTTGCAGAAAGTATATACGAAGGAATACTTTCATATTTTGGATTAAATATGTAAAATAGAAAAATCAACAACAAAATCAACCTTGATTATTTAAAATAAATAATATATAATAATTATAGATTATTTTTAGTGGATTAAGGTGATTTTATGAAACCAATAAAAAATACTACAGCAAATATTTTACTGATTATATATACTTTACTTATGATCTGGCTTCTATTCGGTCAACGTATAGGACGGGATACAGCATTAACCTATTGGGATAGAGTACGCTCAAATACAAACTTTGTCCCACTCTTTACCGTAAAAAAATACATCTGGGTTTTAACAAATTCATCAAGTAACTATTTAATAAGACACGCTTTTATAAACCTTGTGGGAAATGTAATTATGTTTGTACCGTTAGGTGTGCTTACACCGTTTGTCTGGACCAAGCTTCGTATCTTTTGGAAGTGGTTGTTTTACACAGTATTGACCATAATCTGTATAGAGGTCATACAGCTTTTTACTCTGCTCGGAAGCTGTGATATTGATGATTTAATACTCAATATTATAGGCGCGGTAATCGGATACGGTATATTTAAATTTTCATCACATATAATTATTAAACACAAAAAAGACACAGCTTTTTGAAGTTGTGTCTTTTTACATAACAGGTTATTTTTTAGATATTGTCAGCTTATAAATATCGCCTTTCGGAACACTTCTGTCTTTTGCGACTTTTTTTATAGCATCCATTTTTGACATACCATTTTCTGTATAGAATGCAATATGCTCATCAATCGAAAGACTTGTCCAGTCGTTTTCAGTTATTGACTTTGCACCCTCAATAACAAGAACATATTCCCCCCTCGGTTCTTTAATTTTGTACAGTTCAACTGCTTGTCCTATTGTTGTACGGCATATTTCTTCGTTAATCTTTGTAAGCTCACGACAAATAGCTATCTTCCTGTCACCGAGAATACGGTAAAAATCATCTAAAGTCGCTTTCAATTTATGCGGAGCTTCATAAAATATAAGAGTCCTTACATCATCTTTTACACTTTCAATAAGATTTTTTCTTTCATTCGCCTGTCCGCTTAAGAAACCTTCGAAACTAAATCTTCTTGTATCAAGCCCCGACAATACAAGAGCAGTTGTTAATGCATTTGCCCCCGGAACACATGTTACCTTTATACCTCTTTCCACACATAGTCTGACTAAATCTTCGCCCGGATCACTTATCGCAGGCATTCCTGCATCTGTAACCAGCGCTATACTTTCACCGTTTTGCAATCTATCAGCAATCTTTGAGCCTGCTTCAGCCTTGTTATGCTCGTGATAAGTAATATAGCTTTGCTTTACTCCAAAGTAAGACAACAACTTACCTGTATTTCTTGTATCCTCGGCGGCAATGTGATCCACATTCTCAAGTACTTTTAACGCCCTTTCGCTCATGTCTGACATATTGCCTATGGGAGTTGCAACAAGATACAATACACCGTTTTCTATTTTGTTTTTTTCTTCTCCATATTCAAAGTATCTTGTATTCATCATCCATATCACACTCCTTGTAAAGCTTGTCCATATCAGCTGTATTATCGCAGTTGCTTTCGGTCGGACTGTTAAAAATTATAAAAGGTTTTGTTGTAAACACCGATGACGCCGCCCCCTTCTTGGCTTCCACAAGCATCAAACACGCCCTACCGTCAACATAAGGATAAACATACGTCATTCTCTTGGGTTCAAGATTGTTGTTTCTTAAGGCGCAAATAAGGTCAATTGCTCTGTCGGGACGGTAAACACAGTAGAAGAGTCCGCCATGCTTCAAAATCCTAACTGCCGCCTTACAAAAATCGTCTATTCCGCCCTCAACTTCGTGTCTTGCCGTATTTTTTCCCAAATCTGTATTAGATTTTCCTGAATTTGTTTTCATATATGGCGGATTTGAAAAGACTACGTCAACTTCACCGCCAAAATCAACCGTGGATATTTTTCTTATGTCTGCATTTATGGGTATTACCTTAGAACTGTTATATGCAATATTCCGTTTAAGTAAGTCAAAATATTCATTTTGTACTTCCACAGAATATATTTTTTGAAATTTTTTATGCTCTTCGCATAGCAGAGATACGATACCTGTTCCTGAACCAAATTCAACAGCCGTCTTTTTTGACATTTTTCTTATATAACCTGTAAGCAAAATTGCATCCGTACCATATGAAAAACCATCAATTTTCTGAATAAGCGATATTTTTTCATCAACCTTATCTATCTTTTCATCTTCCTTTACATAGCTATTCAATTCAGGCACAAAACAATACCGCCCCTTCTATAAATATTATTGTAAAAAATTAAGATAGGAAATCGGCACAGAGGCAGATTTCCTATCAAAACCCGGCAAATGATATGTAAATCTTTTTTACCGTAAAATGTTAAAATTATTCAGCCTTGGGAGCTTCTACAGGACAAGAACCTGCGCAAGCGCCACAGTCAAGACACTTGTCTGCATCAATAACATATTTGCCATCCTGTTCTGTAATGCATTCTACAGGACAATCCCCTGCGCATGCACCGCAACCAATGCAAAGCTCTGCGTCAATTTTATAAGCCATTTGTGTACACCTCCATAACGGTATTTAATACTAAATGTTCGACAGACAACATCAAATCTATCCGCTTGTCGCTATCTGCAGACATATTATAGCACACATATTCAAAAAAAGCAAATGGTTTACGATATATTTTTTAAGATTCTTCAAGTTTTTTTAGCTCTTCGTCAATTTTTTCTTCCTTTTCCTTCTTGCGCAGGTAGCCTTTTACTTTAACTGCATCTCTTGAAAAAGGTTTTGGCGCTTGATCCGGAGTAGAGTTAAGTCTTACCTTAACAATACCTGCCAAAGGACTGATTTCTGCTACAACCCCTTCGCCATCCGGAGTATCAACTATCGAATCCACTTTCGGTGTTCTCTTCAGTTCTTCTTCGTAAACCTCGGACTCATATCTAAGACAACACATAAGCCTGCCGCATGTTCCCGAAATCTTAGCAGAATTCAGCGATAAATTTTGTTCCTTTGCCATCTTTATAGACACCTGAGCAAAATCATTTAAAAATGTTTTACAACAAAACGGTCTGCCGCAAACTCCAAGTCCGCCCATCATTTTTGCTTCATCTCTTATACCTATCTGGCGGAGCTCGATTCTTGTTTTAAATACAGCCGCAAGGTCTTTTACAAGCTCACGGAAATCAACCCTGCCTTCTGAAGAAAAATAGAAAAGAAGCTTATTATTATCAAATGTATATTCAACCTCAATAAGCTTCATGTCAAGCTTATGCTTTTCAATCTTTTGAAGACATATATCAAATGCTTCTTTTTCTTTTTGGCTGTTTTCCTCATGGTGATTATCATCATCAACTGTTGCTTTTCTGATAACCTTACGCAAAGGCGGAACAATCTCAGTGTTGGGAACAAACTTGTTTCCGGCAACAGTATGACCGTATTCAAGTCCTCTTGCTGTCTCAACAATAACATTTTCGCTCTGCTCGATTCTAAACCCATTTGGGTCAAAATAATATATTTTGCCCGTCTGTCTAAATCTGACACCTATAACCTCCACTTTTTCGGGGAGTTCCACTATTTCATTTTTATCCATTTGTTTCTCCATGTCCTGGCAGCATTATTATTTTTTCATTTCTTTTCTACCGCTGCCGAAGCAAAAAAGTTTGTTCACTTAAATGTTTGCCACTCTTCTTAACTGGCACGCGAAATAGTTGAGAGTATTATTGAGGTTTACATTTAGAGATATGTCCTCGCGTGCTCGGCAAAATTCGTCATATATATTTATAACTCCCGCTGATGTAAACTTTGAAGCTACATTACGCGCATACTCCAAATCACTGTAAAATAACAGTTGTTTTACATCTTCATCATTTTTTTTAACAGCAATAAGATCTCTTGCAGCATACATGGCGTAAAGAAGTATATCAAGCAACTCTTCTCTAGTCTGAGCCATTTTTTGAACATAAACCAAAAAGTCAGAAAATTTTGAGCCATCAGAAGATAATTCTATAAGCATTTTTGCCTTTTCATGTTTTGAATGAGCCTTATCGTTTTTGGAGTCGGATATAAGCCTTTCAGCCTCACCAATCTTCCCTTCTGAAATACGTACAATAAGCTCAAATTCATCGGGGTTTGTATTATACAAAGCAACAGCCGATTTGTTATTCTCAAGCAAATAGTCTGACAATTCCTTGTCTGAAAATATCTGCATTTTCAAAACAGAAGCTCGTGACTTAACTGTAGGAAGAATGTTCGATGTATTTTCACAAAGCATAAAGAAAAATACACCTTTGGGCGGTTCTTCAAGAACCTTTAAAAAAACATTCTGCGCCTGAATGGTCATAGCGTCCGCATTACAGATTATATATACCTTTATATCCTCTTCGGTCGGTTTTACATATACGCTTGAGCGAAGCTCACGTATAGACTCAACACCAATAGTCTTTTTATCCTTTGAAAGCGATAATTCGATTACATCGGGAGAAAGCCCTTCGGAAATCTTCCGGCATGATTCACACATAAAGCAAGGTCTGTCAATCAACGATCGACAAGCAAGAAGACAGGCAACACGACGAGCCAGCGTGTGCTTACCACTTCCCCGTCCGCCTTCAAATATATATGCATGTGCCATTTTACCGCTTTCTGCTGCGTTTTCAAAAAAACTCAACAGCTTTTCATTTCCGTATAAATAACTCTTTTCGTTTTCCATTTATTAACCGTATTAAATGTGTTCAAACCTTTCAACATTAAGTACAAATACAGTAGCTCCTCCAACAGTTACCTTAGCAGAAGCATTCAAAATTGATGTGGGACTGTATACAGGATCAGCCGGAAGCGGGACAGTTCGTTTTTTGGAAAATTGACTGATAATTTCCAAAACTTTTTCTACATCTTCATCCTCAACGCCAGTAAGGAAAGTAGTATTACCGCTCATCAAGAAACTGCCTGTTGATGCGATTTTGGTTGCTGTAAATCCTGATTTACTAAGTCCCGTGTTTACATAGTTGGCATCATCGTTGTTTACAATCGCTAACAATAGTTTCATAATTTCGTCTCCTTACTATATTTTACTTCGTTTAATAATTCTATTATTTTCACAATATTATTATAACAAAAACAACTGCTCTTGTCAATTTTTTTGTCTATATTTTATAAAATAATTAAAGGTAAATACTATGCAAATTGTCAAAAGAAAATATATAATAAAAACTATAGCGTTAATAATTGTTTTTTTTGCCGTAATATCGGGTATTTTTATCCAAAACAGCAAACAAAAATTATTACAAAAGAAATCAGTTGACTCTTCTGCCCTATCAATTATAACAAACATTTTCGCTTCATTTGAAATCATTACACAATCATTTGAAAAAGGGTTCACAATCGGAAGTTTTGTTGATGAAAGCAAAGAAATTTACGCGCAATGCAAAACCGCAAGAAGTTTAATTTTTATTTGCGATTACAATTTTGAAAATACTGCAGCATGGTTAACAGAATTAACAGAATACGCCAAAAGTGATATGACGGACTGTGAGAAAAATCAAAGATATTATTCGGAACTTACAGATATATCAAACATTTTTATATCCGTTTGCAGCAACTACAAAAATGAAGAAAGCATAAAACAAATTGAGCAACATTTTTTAGTAAAAAAAGACAGCAAATATTATAAAAATATTTTAAATACACTTGAGAGTCAATATTCATTACTTGAAAAACAAATAATTGCCGACAGAAAAGATATTTCTCAATTTGCAAAAAACATACTGAATTTTCCTCTTTCGCCTCCTTTATTCAAAGGAAACTATACGTCTCCTAAATCGATAAGCTACGCTGTCTCAAACTCCTATGCCGATATATTCCCTTCCGGAAAAATTCTGAGCAGAATGGCTGCCGAAGATACCTCTGTCAAAAGAAATGATCCAATTACCACTTCGGCTGATTCTGCAAAAGAATATTTAAACCTATATGCACCATATGCCGAAAACTGCATTGAAGTATATTCTTACAAAACAGACGAACTTATATACTATATATTCTGTCCCGAAAAAACATTAGAAAATGCAAAAATAATTAATTACAACGAACCTATAAAATTAGGTTTAAGCTTGAACGACTATACACTTAAAGCCTTCGACGCAACTAAATATTTAAAAAACCACGGAAGCACGCAGCTGCCTGATTATAATATATCAGCTTCCTCTGACCGTCCCGAAATAATAAAAAATCTCACGGTTATTTCCGAGAAAGCGGTATTACGAGACGAGCAATACTATCTCGAATATAAGCTCACCACCGAAAGCGGAACTGTCTACTACTGCATAACATCAAGCGAAAATCAAAAAGGTACTATTTATCTTGAAAAAGAATATCTGCAATTTATGGGGTTATTGTAAGCAAAAAAAAGCTGCACCGAAATGCAGCTTTAATTTTTTGTGTTATAATCAGTCGCTTACGTAAGGCAAAAGTGCAATCTGGCGAGCACGCTTAACAGCGATGGTTACCTGGCGCTGATGCTTAGCGCATGTTCCTGTAATTCTTCTGGGAAGAATCTTTGAACGTTCGCTGATATATTTTCTGAGACGAGCTGTGTCTTTGTAATCGATATGTTCGATCTTGTCAGCGCAGAACTGGCAAACTTTCTTTCTCTTGCGGTTGCCCTGACGGAAAGGCTTCTGTTCTCTATCCATTTTTACGAATCCTCCTATTTAATTTCTGAATAGCATAAATTCTATGCTTTTTGATTGATACTGCCTTAAGTTAGAAAGGCAGATCCTGATCTCCGGATATAACCTCAAAATCAGGTGCTGTTTCTGTCGAGTAGGAAGGCGCACCAAAATTATCAGACGAATTTTGATACTGTGTACTGTCAGACTTGCTGTCTACAAAGTTGACCTCGTCAACAACAACCTCAGTAACATATCTCTTGTTATTCTGCTGATCTGTCCATGTTCTTGTCTGAAGCGAACCTGTAATACAAATCGAACTGCCTTTTCTGAAATATCTTGTTATAAATTCAGCCTGATTTCTCCAAGCAACGCAGTTGATAAAATCGCTCTGCTGGTTTGCCTGTCCGTCTGCCGCCTTTGCAAAACGGCGTGTAACAGCTATCGAGAATGATGTAACAACAATTCCGCTTGTAGTTGTTTTAAGTTCGGGATCAGCAGTAAGGCGACCGCCGAGAATAACTTTGTTAAAATTGAAATTCGCCATGGTGATTTACCCTTCTTTCTACTTCTTACTTTCCTGCTTTAACTACGATGGAACGCATAATTCCTTCGGTTATACCGAAAATACGCTCAAGTTCAGAAACAAATTGAGCAGGAGCATTAAACTTAACAAGTACATAATAACCTTCGTTAAGATCATTAATAGGATATGCAAGTCTGCGTTTGCCCCACTCATCGATTTCTTCAACCGCTCCGTTGTCAGCAATAAGCTTTGTAAACTTCTCTACAAGAGCCTTTACTTCCTCTTCACCCTTTTGAAGATCAACAACGAATATAGTCTCGTAAGACGCATTCATTTTCTCCATTATTTACACCTCCTTATGGACTTTGGCCGTATGCATTATACACACAGCAAGGAAGAAACTACTAAAAAGTTTCGTCTAATTATATTACTATATATTATTATATTTGTCAACGCTTTTCAAAAAGTTTACATTTTTTTAACACTTTTCTTATGCGACATGACTATTTTTTCTTATTTCTTTTTCTTTTTGCAATGTTTTTTGTACCCTCTTTCTTCTTGGAAGCAGGCATTTTTCCGTTAAACTTTTGATTAGCTTTTTTAACCGGAGTAACAAGACATTCTTTTCCAAAGCCTATCAAATCTGTCCGTCCGCACTTTTCTAACGCCGTCCTTACAATCTCATGGTTCTCTCTTCTGTTCCACTGCAAGAGCGCTCTTTGCATCTTCTTGTCTTCATAATCCCTTGCAACGTAAACATCTTTTCCTGTAAAAGGGTCAATACCCGTATAATACATAACAGTCGATGCTGTTCCCGGTGTTGGATAAAAATCCTGTACCTGTTCAGGAGAATAACCACTCTTCTTTAAATATACCGCAAGCTCTACAGCGTCCCTCAATGTACTCCCTGGATGGCTTGACATAAGATACGGTACAAGATACTGCTCCTTCCCCAACCCTTTTGTTATGTCAAAAAAAGTTTTCTTGAAGTTTTCATACACAAAAAAGTCGGGCTTTCCCATCATTCTGAGAACTCTTGATGAGCAATGCTCAGGTGCTACCTTAAGCTGTCCGCTTACATGATCTCTTACCAGTTTCCTAAAAAATTTATCATCTTTATCAAGCATTAGATAATCAAATCTTATACCTGAACGTATAAATACTTTTTTTATCCCCGGCAGTTTTTCTATTCTGCCAAGCATTTCAAGATATTCTGTGTGGCTTACCTTTAAATTTTTACAAGGAATGGGGGCAAGACACTTTTTATTCTTGCATACACCGTGTTCCTTTTGCATTTGACAGGAAGGGTATCTGAAATTGGCAGTAGGCCCGCCAACGTCATGGATATACCCCTTAAACCCCTCCATCTGTGTTATTTTTTTTGCCTCTTCAACAACAGATTCAACACTTCTAGACCTTACGCTTCTGCCTTGATGAAATGCTATTGCACAAAAGTTACACGCCCCGAAACACCCTCTGTTGTGTGTAATGGAAAATTCAACCTCGTTAATTCCCGGAACTCCGCCATCCTTTTTGTACAAAGGATGATATGCCCTTGTAAAAGGCAGGCTGTAGACCCTGTCAAGCTCATCTCTTTCTAACGGCGGCATGGGTGGATTTTGTACCAGCATTTTACCGTCATAATACTCAACAATGGCTTTACCGTTTATATAGTCGTTTTCCCTGTATTGCAAAGCAAAAGCTTCGGCATACATTTTTTTATTTTCTTTCAACTCGTTAAAATCAAAACCGCCTGCGCATTCGTAATGTATCTTTTCATCAACCTTACAAACATACGCTGTTCCGAGTACGTCTCGAATTTTCTTTACAGGAACTCCCTTATCAAGAAGCTCGGCAATTCTGGAAATTGATTTTTCTCCCATACCGTACGAGAGAATATCTGCCCTTGAATCTATAAGTATAGAGCGTCTTATTTTATTGTCCCAGTAATCATAGTGAGCAAAACGGCGCAGAGACGCTTCAAGGCCGCCAATTATTATCGGAACATCTCCATAGGATTCTCTTATTCTATTACAGTAAACAATTACCGCTCTGTCAGGACGGTTACCTATTTTTCCGCCTGCCGAATAATAGTCATAGGAACGCTTCTTTTTTGATACAGTATAATGAGCAACCATAGAGTCTATATTTCCACTTGTTACAAGAAAGCCAAGTCTCGGTCTTCCAAACTCCTTAAAAGGATCAGAGCTTCTGTAATCAGGTTGTGAAAGTATAGCAACCCTGAACCCCTTTTCTTCAAGAACACGCGATATAATGGCAACTCCAAAGGAGGGGTGATCAACATACGCATCCCCTGTAACATATACAAAATCTGCTTCCGCCCACCCCTTTGACTCCATCTCGTATTTATTTGTCGGTAAAAATTTACTAACATCCATAATTAAACACCTATAAAATGAGCTGTATCAAACATAACGGATACAGCTCATATATTCTTGTTTTATTTCTTAACCTCAACCATTTCAAAGGCTTCAAGTATGTCGCCCTCTTTGATATCGTTAAACTTTTCAAGCCCTACACCACATTCAAAGCCCTGCATTACTTCCTTTGCATCGTCCTTAAAGCGTTTCAAGGAACTAATCTTGTCTTCAAATATAATTACACCGTCTCTTACAACACGTATCTGAGAATTTCTGGTAATTTTTCCGTCCTGAACGTAAGAACCTGCAATAGTACCAACCTTGGGAACATGAATAGTCTGACGAACTTCTGCGTGTCCGAGAACTTCTTCCTTAAATTCGGGAGCAAGCATCCCCTTCATAGCAGCTTCAATCTCTTCAATACATTCGTAAATTATACGGTATGTGCGAATTTCTACATCCTGTCTTTCTGCAGAGTCAATAGCTTTTTTATCGGGACGAACATGGAAACCTATTATGATTGCATTTGATGCTGCAGCCAGCATAACATCCCCTTCTGTAATTCCTCCTGCTGCCGTATGAATAACCTTAACCCTAACCTCATTATTTGACAGCTTTTCAAGAGATTGCTTTACAGCTTCAGCGCTACCGTTAACATCTGCCTTAACAATAATGTTAAGATCCTTTGTTCCCTCGCTGATCTGAGCAAACAAGTCATCAAGAGATACCTTGGAATTAGCTTTGAATGCCGCTTCCTTCTGTTTTGCTCTTCTTTGATCTGCAAGTGTGCGCGCCATTCTTTCATCTTCAACAGCATTAAATTCATCGCCCGATTCAGGAACTTCGGACAAACCTACTATTTCAACAGGCACTGAAGGTCCAGCAGTTTTAATATTTTTTCCTTTATCGTCAAGCATAGCTCTCACATGTCCAACAGCTGTTCCTGCAATTACAACATCTCCAACATGGAGTGTACCTGCTTGAACAAGCACTGTAGCAACAGGGCCTCTGCCCTTGTCAAGCTTAGACTCGATAATGATCCCCTTTGCGCGTCTGTTGGGGTTAGCCTTAAGCTCCTTAACCTCTGCAACAAGAAGAACATTTTCAAGCAGATCATCAATACCCATCTTTGTAAGAGCGGATACGGGAACGCAGATAACATCACCGCCCCATTCCTCAGGCACAAGCTCGTACTGGGTAAGATTTTGTTTAATGTTGTCGGGATCAGCTCCGGGCTTATCCATCTTGTTTATTGCAACTATTATTTCAATACCTGCAGCTTTCGCGTGATTGATAGCTTCAACTGTCTGAGGCATAATACCGTCATCAGCCGCAACAACCAGGATTGCGATATCGGTCGCCATTGCACCTCTTGCGCGCATTGCGGTAAATGCTTCATGTCCGGGAGTATCAAGGAACGTAATATCCTGGTCATGTACATTTACTCTGTAAGCACCAATATGTTGTGTAATTCCGCCTGCTTCACCTGCTGTTACATTTGCATGGCGAATAGCGTCAAGAAGCGAAGTTTTACCGTGGTCAACGTGTCCCATAACGCATACAACAGGGGCGCGCTTAACAAGGCTTTCCTCGCTGTCCTCTTTTTCATCAAACAGCTTCTCTTCAATTGTAACCACGACCTCTTTTGAAACCTTAACACCAAGCTCATCAGCGATAAGGAAGGCAGTGTCATAGTCAATAACCTGATTCACGCTTGCCATAATACCAAGCTTCATCAATCTCTTTATTGTCTCGGCAGCAGTAACCTTCATTCTTGTCGCAAGCTCGCCGACAGTAATTTCATCAGGAACTGTTATCTGAAGCTGTAACTTCTTTGCTCTTTCGAGTTCTTCTTTTTTTATCTTTTCAAGAGCAAGCTTTTCTTTATCTTTATTCTTGTCATACTTGCTGTTATTGTTCTGTTTCTTTACCTTTTTGCGTTCAGAGGAATAGTTCATCTTTGGATCATGAACAAAGTTTTCCAGTCTTTCATCATACTTTGAAAGGTCAACATGGGACCCCCTTGTATCGACAACTCTTGTGCCTGCTACATGGTTGCTCTGTCTTACAGCATCAGGAGCATCTGGAAGAACTCTTTCAACCTTCAATTCCTGTCTGTGCTGTCTCTGTTGTGCAGGTTGTTTCTTCTGTTCTTTTTTCTTATTAATATTTTCTCTCTGCTGATTATTAGATGCCGCCTTGTCATTTTTAGCGACTGCAGACTGAGTATTTTCTGTCTTTTTTTCAAACTTTACGCGAGCTTCTGTATTTTTACTTTGTTGCTCTTTTCTTTCGACCAGCCCAGTCGCAGTCTCAAACTTAATTGCCTTATCTACGCTTTGCGGCTTATCCTCTTTTTTAGATTCAACTATAACCTCTTCAACCTTTTCTTCCTTGATTGCAGCCTCGGGAGCAACAGCCTTCTTAGGCTCCTTTATCTTAAGCTCTCCGTCAATATATTTTCCAATACCCTCAAACTGAGTTTTGTTTGTAAGATGATTGAAAATAATACCAAATTCATCAGGTGTCAGAACTGCCATGTGTGTTCTGCCGGTTAATCCGTAAGAATCAAGAAGTTCAATTAGTTCCTTGCTTTTTACATCAAAATCTTTTGCAATATTACTGATACGGTATTTTTGATTTGATAACATATAAGCACCTCTTTAAACCAGCTTTTTGATCGCGTTATAAAAATTACGGTCAAGTATAGCTACGGAAGATGTTAAACAACTCTTTCCTATAGCGTGGGAAATTTCATCCTGCGTAAACCGAAGCTGAATAAATTCTGTTTCGTAATACTCACAACAGTTTACAATTTTTTTTAGTGTATTCTGTGATACATCGGAAGCAATTAAAACCAGATTGACGCCCTTTCCCGCCTTTATCTTTTCGGTTACGATCTCGGTTCCTGCGGCAATCTTTCTTGCTCTTGCAGCCAACCCCATCATCCCAAGCAATTTATCATTACTCATTTTCCGAAAGTTCACTTTCTAATGCATCATAGACCTCTTCGGGTATTTCACATTCAAGACTACGTTCAAAACGCTTGGCTTTTCTTGCCTTCTTGAAACACTGAACGTTTCTGCACACATAAGCTCCACGTCCCGATTTCTTACCCGTAAAATCAAGTGATACACTTCCATCTGGCGCTCTTACTACCCTTAGGAGTGTCGACTTGGGAAAAGATATACCACATCCGGAGCATCTTCTCTCCGGAATTTTTTTCTTAGAAAGGGGCTGTCCCATTATGTCCTCCGATTATGATAAAATTTAAAGCTCTGTTTTTATATCAATCTTAAAGCCTGTGAGCCTTGCTGCAAGACGAGCGTTCTGACCTTCTTTACCTATTGCAAGAGATAACTGATCATTATCAACAAGAACTCTACAATAACGCTCTCCTTCAACAATAACTTGACGCACTTCTGCCGGAGAAAGCGCCTCTCTGATATATTCCTCAATATTCTCACTGTATTTAACAATATCAATCTTTTCTCCACCGAGCTCTTCTACAATCTCATTTATTCTCATCCCACGGTTACCGATACAAGCACCAACAGGGTCAACATTTTCATCCCTTGACATAACGGCAATCTTTGTACGCGAACCGGCTTCTCTGGACACGCCCTTAATTATAACCGTACCATCCTGAATCTCAGGTACTTCCATCTCAAACAGTCTTTTTACCATACCCGAGTGGGTTCTTGATAGAGTAACAAGGGGGCCGAAAGCTTCTTTTCTTACTTCGGTAACAAACACCTTTATACGCGAACCGTCAACAAACCTTTCTCCAGGTATCTGTTCAGACTTAAGAAGCTTTGCTATACTTGTTCCTGTATCAAGTATAACATCACCTGTCTCTGCATCAGTTCTTTGTACAACCGCAGAAATAACTTCTTCCTTTTTATCCTCATACTCTCTAACTCTTATACTTCTTTCGGCCTCACGTATTCCCTGAATTATTACCTGCTTTGCCGTAGTAGCACTGAGTCTTCTGAAATTTTTGGGGTCAAGCTTTACTTCAGCTACGCCACCGAGAGCATATCTCTTGCTTATTTTTTTTGCATCCTCAAGAGTAATCTGTAAACTAGGATCTTCAACCTCTTCCACTATATTCTTTAATGCAAAAACCTTCATATCCTTCTTCACAGGATCAAGAACTACCTTTACATTGCTGTTTCCGCCCTGCTCTCTCTTAAAAGCCGAAAGAAGCGCCGCTTCTACTCTTTCAAGCATGTAATCCTTTGGAATACCTTTTTCTTTTTCAAGCAAATCAAGAGCGTTAAAAAATTCCGTGTTCATCTTCTTGTTGAACGCCATAGGTAAATAACACCGACGGCAGTTTTCCTCCATATTTATTTTATCGGTTATATATTTTTTAGTTAATTAAAATCATATACAGTCTTAATCTTTGAAACAAGAGACTTTTCCAATGTAACAGAATTTCCGTTTTCGTCTATGGTAAATATATTTGCCTCTTCGTCATATCCCGCTAATATCCCCTTAACCAACTTTCTTCCGTCGATAGCTGTAAAAAGCCTTACCTCTACATCCCAACCTATACACGCCTTGTAATGCATAGGATTTTTTAAATCTCTTTCGATTCCGGGAGACGAAACCTCAAGTCTGTAAGAACATTCAATAGGGTCTGCCTCATCAAGCATAGGGCTGATTTCCATATGCACTTTTTCACAGTCATTTATATTTATACCCTGCTCACTGTCAAGTATAATTCTAAGAAACCACTCCGCGCCCTCTTTTACATATTCAACATCCCAAAGAATATATCCCAGTCCGTTAATAGTGGATTCAATAAGCGCCTTTACTCTACCTGCAATATTTTTTGCAGGTCTTGCATTTGTTTTTGACATACAAAACATCCTTTTTTTCGGGTTATTTTTTATAAACAAATCAAAAATTTGTCCCTACATAAAACTTAGAAGAGTGGCAAAAACCACTCTTCTAACCTTACAATATGATATTATAACACAACATTTCCAAAAATGCAATAGTTTTTTTAAATATTTATAAAAAATAAATCAATGCGACATCAGAGCCGATTTCCTGACAGAAACCTTTTCGGTTTCATCAGTATATACTGTTACATTGTCTATAAGACTTTCCATATACTTATTAAAATCTGCCTGCTCACAGTAATCAACTAAATTCTCAAACTGATCGGCATAAGCTTCATCAGTATAAGGCTTCTCCATAAGTTCCTTACGCTTCATAATATAAATTATGTTACCATCGTCTACTTTTTTGATTTCACCTATCTCCATAGATTCAGAAGCAACAACTATATCAGTGCCATAAGTCGAAATATCATTTGATGAAATATAGTAACCATCTTTAAAAACATCGCCTTGAGGATCTTCATTAAATTCAGCCTTTAATGCATCAAAATCCTCCCCTGCCTCAAGTCTCTTCATGATACTGTCAGCCAAATCATTCTTGGCTTTCGATTCTTCTTCCGTTAGTGTTTCCTTGACATAGCTGTTTGTTGTTTCATCAAAAACAACATTTCCGTCCTCATCCATCTTGTACTCAAAAGTATCATAAACGAGAATCATATCCATACGGTTATAATTATTTTTATAGTATTTGTCAAGAGCTTTGTCGTCTATTCTTCTTAAACCGTCTTCAGAATAAAGAGCCTCATAAACAAGATTGGTTCTTAATTCAATCTCATAAATCTCTTTTAACATATTATAATTAATGTTATAAACTGCAAGAACGCTGTTAAGCTCACTCTTAGAGCCATATGAATTAAGCAAATCAGAAAGAGCAGTCTCAATTTCATTCATGTCGGTTTGAGATATCTTCAACCCCATATCCCTAAATAATTTTTGACATACCAAGTTTATCTTTACATTAAAATCAACAATCTCTCGCATTTTTTCTTCATATGTCTGACCATTGCTGTACTTTGTATTCCAATACTCATCTGTATTGTTTTGGGCGGAAACATAATTGGATTTTATCTGTGACATCCAATATGAATACATATTCACCGATACGCTTTCCCCCTCGTATTCCATTGCTGTAATAGGCTTTGCGCATCCCACAAAAACTAAAACAACCATACTAACACAAAGAAAAATTGCGATAAATCTAATTCTTTTCATTAACCTGCTCCACTTCTGCTTATTATTTTAAACACTAACCTCTATTTTTTCTTCAGATTCTTCCAAACTCTTTTCAAGATTATTTTCTATCTCATCAATGTTTATTGCCACATTGTGAGCAATCGGATCCCATTCAACTCGCCTAAAAAGAGCTATCAGCATAGAAAGACGACCTATCATATCAAAAACAGGAAATGTCAAGCTGAACCAAATCTTTTTATACCATTTTATTTTCTTTATTCTCTTATGTTCAACCAAATAAATATATGCAGCTGTAATAATACCGTTTACATATGAGCTTATTGTCCAACCAAACATAAAGAACGCTAACCATAATATTTTCTCTCCGGCAGTATCCAATACTGGTTTTAAATTAAAAATTCTAAATGTATTTCTAATTAAATCCGGCGCACAGTTTATACCAAACGCCTTGCCTGTCTCCAGAATCAAAATCACACGGAGTATGTATATTATCACTTTTCTGAAAGAAGAAACAAGCGAGTTTGGAAATACGACCGTCAACATATCAAATGACATAAAACGAAGCCTTATGTTGTCAACTATTTTTTTCCACATCGGCTTTTCGATAGGTTGTCCGTCGTGGTTTTTATTCGCTCTGCCTCCCGTGACAAAAATGTGATACAACAACTTAGGACCTGTCTCTGCAAGCGCTTGCAAATGTCCCTTTGCCCAACGTATTCTCTGCTTCATTGCGGTATGAATATCAACAGGCTGTTCATCATAAAATTCCGCTTCATTGTTGTATGAAATTTTATATCCCTGTGCAACAGCGTCAGCACAAAATGCTCGGTCTTCCGTAAGACTTGTATAGTTCCAGCCATTCTCCAGTATCTCGCTTGCAAACAAAAAGCCCGTACCTTGAATTCTTGTCGCAAGGTGGAACAGCGAGCGAGCACGGTGTTCGCTTCTCACCGTTCTGAGCCAATGCACTCCGTACGAAGCCGAGATCCAGTTGTCATCAAAGTTCTTTGTATTTCTGTACGATGTAACAATTTTTTCGCCCGCATCAAATGAATTATTCATATGGGTAATATAGTCATGCTTTAAAAGGTTGTCAGCATCAAAAATAAAATAGCCTTCATAGCTGTCTATTCCATAATCTTCTCTGATACGCTCTACAAGATATTGCAAAGCAAAACCCTTTGTACGTCGACTGGGATCGTTTCTTTCGTAGCATATAGCACCATAGCTTCTTGCAACATTAGCGGTATCATCAGTACAGTTGTCAGCAACAACAAATATATCCACCAATTCAGACGGATAATCCTGCTTTCTTATACTGTCAACAAGATTACCGATAACAGTTTCCTCATTCCGAGCGGCAACCAGTATTGCATATTTGTGATATTTTTCCGCCTTTTTAAATTTTCTGGTAAAAAATACACCTGTGTATTTATAAATATTCCTAAATTTGTAAAGAGATGAAATAACACTCCAAATGCTGTTTATTACCAACATCAGAAAATTTACTATACCAACCAACATTCGTCTCTCCCCTTTTTCAATCTTAAACTTTATATTACCACATTCGACAAAAAATATCAACCTCTTTTTTACTTTTTAACAATAAATATCAATTTTTTATGTCTTTAACCCATTTGTTTTTTTGTCTGAAGATAATTATTCAGCAACTGTCCAACCCAATCAAAAACATCGGTACACTTATCAATTTTACAGCTTACGTAGGGTTTAGAGCCAAGATTCATTAAAATTTTTCCTTTGTTTTGAGCTGCAATATACGTCCAAACTGCCGCATCCATCTCGTAAGGGTATATCAAAACATTTGAAGTCCTTTTTTCAATCTTACTCATACCTGCATCGCTTCCCTTTTTGCGCAACAGTGATACTCTCAGAAGATCATATACACATTTCGGCATATCTCCGTATCTGTCAAGAAGCTCATCGGTTACATCATGAAAATCAAGCTCATTTTCAATAAGCGCTATTTTCTTATAAACGTCTATTCTCTGTGATGGAACTTTTATATAGTTTTCAGGAATATATGCATTTACATTCAAATCAACGGCACATTCTTTTTTTGTCTGCACAATTTCGCCCTTTTCCTCAAGAACAGCCTCATTTAAAAGCTTCATATACATATCGTATCCGACACTCTGCATATGCCCGTGCTGTTCAGCCCCCAGAATGTTTCCCGCTCCTCTTATTTCAAGATCTCGCAAAGCAACTTTGAAACCCGCGCCGAATTCTGTATACTCTTTTATAGCGGACAGTCTTTTTGTTGCAATTTCAGACAAAGCCTTGCCTCGTGAAAATGTGAAATAAGCGTAAGCACGCCTGCTGCTCCTACCGACACGACCTCTTATCTGGTGTAGCTGCGCCAAACCAAATTTGTCTGCATTTTCTATTATAAGCGTATTTGCATTTGGAACATCTACTCCACTTTCAATAATAGTTGTTGATACAAACACATCTATTTCGCCTTCTACAAGCGAACGCCAAAGCTCACTTATAGTCTCCTTATCCATTTTACCGTGCGCTATTGCAATACGCGCATCAGGGGCCATTGCCGCAACTCTGCGGGCAGCATAATCTATGGTCTCAATATTGTTGTGTAAATAGAATACCTGTCCCCCACGGCGAAGCTCCTTCTTTATTGCCTCGGAAATAATCAGTTCATCATATTCAAGAACATACGACTGAACCGGAAGTCTGTCCCCCGGCGCTTCCTCAAGCACGGACATATCCCTTATACCGCTCATCGCCATATTAAGCGTGCGGGGAATAGGCGTTGCTGTCAACGTCAAAGCATCAACATTTTGGGTCATCTGCTTAAGCTTTTCTTTATGCGCAACTCCGAAACGCTGTTCTTCATCTATTATAACAAGACCTAATGATTTAAATTCTATATCTTTACTGAGCAGTCTATGAGTACCTACAACTATATCTGTTTCACCTCTTTTAATTCTGCGAATAGCCTCAGCCTGCTGTTTTGCCGTCGAAAAACGTGAAAGCATATCTACTTTTACCGGGAAGCCTCTCATACGCGCAGATATAGTCTGAAAATGCTGTAAGGCAAGTATGGTTGTAGGAACAAGAATAGCAACCTGCTTTGAGCTGTTTACAGCTTTAAATGCCGCACGCAGCGCAACCTCAGTTTTACCAAATCCGACATCTCCGCAAAGAAGCCTGTCCATCGGATACGGTTGTTCCATGTCTGTCTTTATTTCATTTATAGCTGTAAGCTGTCCATCAGTCTCTTCATATTCAAAACCCGCCTCAAAATCTGCCTGCATAGCATCATCTTTTTCAAAAGCAATACCTTTTTTACGCAAACGCTCGGCATAAAGATTTATTAAATCCTTTGCCATATCTTTTGCTGCTTTTTTTACTTTTGTTTTTGCTTTGTTCCACTCGCTCCCGCCCATCTTTGACAGCTTCAATGTGCCATCCTCGGATCTTGCCCCAATATATTTAGCAATAGAATCAAGTTGTGTACAAGGCAAATAAAGCATATCATTTCCTGCGTATACTATTTTAACAAAATCCTTTGTAATTCCATCAAGTGTGAGTGTATGCAAACCCACATACTGCCCTATACCGTGTGTATCGTGTACAACATAATCCCCTTCGGCAAGATCGGCATATGACATTATCTTTTCCTGAGCGCTCTTTTTGTTACTCCTTTTCTTTTTCTTTTTATACACATCCTTTATATTAAGTCCCGAATTAGCTCTGAGAGAAAGACATACAAACTTTGAAACAGTTAACTCAAACCCTCCTATAGTACAGGTGCTTACAAGACAAGGAACACCTCTTGTAAGTTCAGTCCCGTCTTTCAACCCCATAATTGCAGGAACTCCCGCATCGGATAGCATATCCAAAAGATTTTTTGATTTTTGTTCGCTTTCGGTAAGAATAATTATTTTATATTTATTCTGTATATATGAAGACAGATCTTCAAGAAGCAGTGAAAAATTTTCAAAATATGATACTGTCTGCTTAGTTATAAAACTATATACTCCGGACAACTTTTTTCCACCCATTGAGGTAAGAAATGTGTCTGCAAAAAGGGTTGGAGTCTTATCGGTATAATATTCAAAATCATCCGCGCTCTTTGCATATCCGGCGTATTTCGATGCAACACTCCCTATCTCTACAAGCTCGGTTTGGTTTTGTCCCTCGTGCCACTCAAAAGATTTAATTCTATCATTTACTCCGCTATAGGAATGAACTATACAAAAACATTTATTACCAATATAGTCGAGTAAACAGCATTTTTCGGGATATATTAATGAAATATATTTGTCAACAAAATTACATTCATTACCCGATGTAACCGCTTCAAGTTCTTCTTTAACAGTTTCTTCAGCAGGTGTTCCTACAATTTTTTTTAGATGAAAATCCAATACTTTTTTTAGCTCTTCTCTTTTCTCCTGAGATAAAATAACCTCTTTAGCCGGTATAATTCTAAAATCTTTTATCTGTTCTATTCTTCTTTGAGTAAGAACATCAAAAGTTCCCATCTGCTCAATTTCAGTATCAAAAAAATCAATTCTAACAGGGTTATCACAGCATGGAGAAAAAACGTCGAGAATACCGCCTTTTACGGAATACTGTCCAACGCTGTCCACCATATCAACGTGAATATATCCGTTGTTGTCAAGGAATTTTGTTATTTCTGTTATTTCATACTCTTTTTCGATATTTACACAGCATACAGATTTTTCTAAATTTTCTTTTGGAATTGTATACTGCAATGCAGCATCGGGCGTTGCAAGCACAACATCAAAGTTTTTTTCGGCAATTGAATACAAAACATTCAGTCTGTCATGCTCGTATTCATGGGATGCCGTTATATTATGAAACACAAAATCGCGGTAAGGATACACAAGACATCTTTTACCGCAGGACTCAAATGTATTCTTTAATCGGTGCTGTATTTTTTCATCCGGACAAACAAGTAAAACACCTTTTCCTGTGTTCTGTTTTATGTCTGAAATAAGCTCTGTATAAAACACTTCAGCCGCCCCCTCGCTGAGTCCTGTTACAGACATAGGGTGCGGTCGTTCCGAAGACAACTGTGTCAATACATTTGACAGTACGCTTCTATATTCTTTTTCGTTTCTTATCTGTTGTGTAATAATACTCATATCAGTTATATAATCCCATAGCCTGCTGAAAATTACTTTCTATCATAAGCGGTAAAGCTTTATATGCAGCCTCTATACATTTAGTTGTCGCTTCTTGATCTTCCTTTGCGATATTTCCAAGCACCCAGCCCGCAAGATCGTAATCGGGGTTAGGTTTTGCGCCAACGCCGATTTTTATTCTCGGAAATTCACTTGAATTCAAATGATTGATTATACTCTTAATACCGTTATGCCCGCCATCGCTTCCTTTTTTACGTATCCGCATTTTACCTGGTTGGAGCGAAATATCATCATAGATAACTATAACGTTTTCAACAGAGATCTTGTAAAACTCAACAGCCTCCTTTACAGCCTCGCCGCTGTTGTTCATAAAAGTCTGCGGTTTCATAAAAAGTACTTTTTTTTCGCTGATTTCACCCTCTCCGACAAGAGCCTTGAATTTGGCTCTATTAATTTTAACATTCATTTTTTCCGACAAATAGTCAAGCGTCATAAAACCGATATTATGTCGTGTCTTCGTATATTTTTCACCGGGATTTCCAAGCCCCACAACGAGATGCGATATATTCCCCGTCGGTATATCATTTTTCTTTTCAATCTGCTTGAATAAATCAAAAATATTACTCATTTCAACTTGCCTTCCGAGCGTCTTTTCTGCGCCCAACCTTCCTTTACTGTTTGATGTGCTCTTGCAATTCCGAGAGCTCCCTCAGGAACATCTTGTGTTATCGTAGAACCTGCGGCTACATAAGAGCCGTTGCCCAATTTTACCGGAGCTACAAGATTAGTATTACAGCCTACAAAAACGTCGTTACCGATAGTAGTTCTAAACTTGTTTTTTCCGTCATAATTAGAGGTTATTGTACCGCAACCAAAGTTAACTCTGCTTCCAACATCACTATCTCCGATATAGGTTAGGTGAGATGCATGTGTATCTGTACCCACAACAGAATTTTTTATTTCCACAAAATCTCCTATTCTCACCCCGGAACAAAGCTTACTGTTTGGTCTTACTTGACTGAAAGGACCGATCGCTACATCATTTTCAAGCTCGGCATCATATATTTGTGTCGCGTTTATTTTACACTCATTTCCAATTTTGCTGTTTGAGATCACCGAACACGGACCTATTACACAGTTTTCTCCAATCTCCGTATTACCTCTGATCTCGGTAGTTGCATGTATCTCCGTTCCCTTGCCTATTTTAGCAAAAGGTGATATAACCACACCGTCAACTGATGCAAATCTTACGCCGTTTCCTATATGTTTATATATAATAGACATTTTGACTTTTTCAGATTCTTCAAAAAAATCATAAGCATTTTTTATTGTTTTGTACGAAATCTTTTTCACATTATTGCTATCACGTTTTACAAATCGAATAAGAATATCTTCATCTTCTCCTATTTCAACAATATCATATTCTTTAAGCGCATTCTTTGCTTCTTCTATAACGGAATCACTGACACAAAACGCCAAGGGAGATGCCATACATGTTATATTTCCAGGAAGCTCTCCAACTTTTTTTTCAACATGCAAAAAAAGCGGCTCATTGCAAACTGTTGCATTTGTATAATCCGCTGAGACTGCTATATTAAACTGTATACTCATTTCAAAAAACCTTTCTTTAATTTTCAATATCATTAATTATACTACTTTTTACCATGAAAAATCAATAGGATTTGCTCAAAATATTACCAAAATTATGCATATTTTTTCGTTATAAATACCAAAATATTAAAAAGTTTGTTAAAATTCCCAAAAAGTATAGAAATTTATTTAATAATATGTTACAATACAGTTTGGTCAAAAAGAGTTTATAAAAAATATAATATACTATGGAGGTACTTTCAAATGGCAAAGAAGTATTGTTACCTTTTTAAAGAAGGTAATGCAAAAATGCGTGAAATCCTCGGCGGTAAAGGTGCAAACCTTGCTGAAATGACACAGCTTGGTCTCCCCGTTCCTCAGGGCTTCACTATCTCGACAGAAGCTTGTACACAGTATTACGAAGACGGCAGAAAGATCAATTCTGACATTCAGGCTGAAATCATGCAGTACATCGACAAAATGGAAGAAATTACAGGAAAGAAATTCGGCGATGCTGAAAATCCCCTTCTCGTATCTGTAAGAAGCGGTGCTCGTGCATCTATGCCCGGTATGATGGATACCATTCTCAACCTCGGTCTCAACGAACAGGTTGTTGATGTTATTTCCGCTAAATCCGGCAATCCCAGATGGGCTTGGGACTGCTACAGAAGATTTATCCAGATGTACTCCGACGTTGTTATGGAAGTTGGTAAGAAGTACTTCGAACAGCTCATTGATGAAATGAAAGAAAAGAAGGGTGTTACCCAGGACGTTGAACTCACAGCTGACGACCTTAAGGAACTCGCAAGCCAGTTCAAAGCTGAATACAAGAATAAGATCGGTGAGGACTTCCCCACAGATCCCAAAGAACAGCTCTTCGGTGCTGTTGAAGCCGTATTCAGAAGCTGGGACAACCCCCGTGCAAATGTTTACAGACGTGATAACGATATACCTTACAGCTGGGGTACTGCAGTTAACGTACAGATGATGGCGTTCGGTAACATGGGTGAAACATCCGGTACAGGCGTTGCATTCACACGTGATCCCGCTACAGGTGAAAAGAAGCTCATGGGTGAGTTCCTTATGAATGCACAGGGCGAAGACGTTGTTGCAGGTGTTCGTACACCTATGCCCATCTCCAAGATGGAAGAGATCATGCCCGAAGTATTTAAGCAGTTTACAGACATCTGCAATACTCTCGAAAACCATTACCGCGATATGCAGGATATGGAGTTTACAATCGAAGACAAGAAGCTCTATATGCTCCAGACAAGAAACGGTAAGAGAACAGCCAAGGCTGCTCTTAAAATCGCTTGCGACCTCGTTGACGAAGGTATGATCACAGATAAAGAAGCTGTCGCAATGATCGACCCCAGAAACCTCGACACACTTCTCCATCCCCAGTTTGATACAAAAGCTCTCAAGGCTGCTACTCCTCTCGCAAAAGCTCTTCCCGCATCTCCCGGTGCTGCTTGCGGTAAAGTAGTATTCACAGCTGAAGATGCTGCTGAATGGAATGCAAGAGGCGAAAAAGTTGTTCTTGTTCGTCTTGAAACTTCTCCCGAAGATATTGAAGGTATGAAGGCTTCTCAGGGTATCCTCACAGTTCGCGGCGGTATGACATCTCACGCAGCAGTTGTTGCACGTGGTATGGGTACATGCTGCGTATCCGGTTGCTCTGCAATCAACATGGACGAAGATAACAAGGTATTCACACTTTCCAGTAAGACATTTACTGAAGGTAGCTTCATTTCTATCGACGGTTCTACAGGTAACATCTACGAAGGTCTCATTCCTACTGTTGATGCTACTATCGTTGGTGAATTCCAGAGAATTATGGACTGGGCTGACAAGTACAGAAAGCTTCAGGTTAGAACAAACGCTGATAACGTTACAGACGCTAAGAAGGCATTTGAACTCGGCGCTGAAGGTATCGGTCTCTGCCGTACAGAACATATGTTCTTCGAAGCTGACAGAATTCCTGCAATCCGTGAAATGATCTGTGCTGACACTCTCGAACAGAGAGAAAAAGCTCTTGACAAGCTCCTCCC
>JAZRIJ010000059.1:0-2531 GCA_045645205.1 Eubacteriales bacterium | reverse complement strand
ATACAGTAAAGCCCAAGCTTTTTTGCAGACCAAATGTCGGTGAAAATTTGGTCACCTATTACAGCAGTATTTGTTTTATCAGTACCGAGATAATTCATAGCTTTTATATAACATTTGGTTGAGGGCTTTTTACTGTTCCATGAAGCAAAAAATTTAAGCTCACTGTTAAAAAGTTCAACTCTTTCTTTATTGTTGTTAGAAATAAAAGCAATTGATATGTTATTTTTTTTCAGCTTATCAAACCAATCAAGCAAAGCTTCTGTCGGCATGGGGTCATCGTATGTAACAAGTGTATTGTCAATGTCAAGAAGGACAGCCCGAATTCCTTTTTCAGACAGCTTCTTTGGAGAAATTTCATATATATTATCAATGTAAAGAGAGGGCATAAAAAACTTATCAGTAAACACAATTAAACTCCGAATTTATGTATTTATATATGCAAATTATAACATAAAGCACATCGTTTTTCAATACTGTTTACAAATATGTTGTGATACAATTGATGGGTGACAAATAAAAGAAGAAAATAGACTCCAAATGTGATATAATGTAAATAACGACAAAAACAACATATCGCAAAGGAGCTATTTTCAATGAACATTTTAACATCAAGTGCCCACTTTCGTCAACGGGTTGTAAAGAAAAGTTACAAAGTAGGAGTAACCGAAGCATCAAAGTATTATCGAATCAGCAGAAATGCGATATATGAGTGGCGAGCAAAATACGACGGAAAGAGCTGGAAAAGCCTGCTTGACAAAAGCCATAGACCGCATCATCATCCGAAAGAACATACGCCCGAAGAAAAAGAAATGATACTCAGACGTTATCCGAGATACAACGATGATTTGATAATGCTGTGGAATTCCTTGAAGAAAAGTGGATATAAACGCAGTTATGTGAGTCTTGTACGGGTAGTCAACAAGTGGATAAAGCCCGAAATCAAGGCAAGAACTGAAAGGAAACCAAAGCCTTATCAGAGAGCTGAATATCCGGGTCAAAAGGTGCAGGTAGACGTAAAATTTGTGCCATCATATTGCGTGTCAAATGGCTCAAAATACTACCAGTATACAGCTGTAGACGAGTGTACACGTTGGACATACCGTGAAATGTATGATGAACACAGCACTCACAGTTCCGTTCAATTTCTTGTTGGTCTGATAAATCACTGTCCGTTCCCGATAAGAGAAATACAGACAGACAACGGAGCAGAGTTTACAAGAGCTTTGATAAGTAATGACGGTAAACCGTCGTTGTTTGAAACGGCACTTGAAATGTGTCAAATCAAGTACCACAGAATACGAGTAGCAACGCCCAGACATAACGGTAAAGTCGAAAGACAGCACCGGTGTGATGAGCTTCGCTTTTACAAGAAAATGAAAATGTACAGCCTTGAAGATGGCAGAAAGCAGCTTGAAAAATATAACAAACTTTCTAATAGTATCCCTAAAATATGTCTTGGCTTTTTATCTCCAAATGAGGCTTTAGATAAATATTTAAGCGTGATGTAGGCTTGGAAGGCGGTTAAGCACTCGTATGCTTAACACGCCAAAAACATTATATCACTTGGTGCTTTGTCAAGGTAGTAGGTAGTATTTTCTTCCGAAAATCTCCACCTCTCCACCTTGACATGATTGCCTAATTTTATTTTTTTTGAAAAAGTGTCACCTATCATTGACAATTATACAACCCCTAAATCCGTTTATTACATCTACCGAGACCTATTATTAATTTTTTATTTTTTCTCCCTTTTTAACTTTTGCGAGGGGATTTTGCGTCATTGCTTTTTTCATTTCAACGTCGCTTACATGAGTGTATATTTGAGTTGTATTAAGCTGTTCATGCCCTAAAATATCTTTAAGCACTCTTATATCGACATTCCCCGATCTGTACATAAGTGTTGCGGCGGTATGTCTCAGCTTATGCGTCGAAAACCCTCTGTTTTGAAAACCCGCCATATCAAGATATTTATATATCATTGTTTGAACCATTTGCTTACTGATTCTTTTTTTTCTTGAACTCAAAAACAAAGCATTTTTTTCATTTAGCAGCGGGGCTTTATCTCTGACACTGAGATATAACTGTATTGCCGAGCTACATGCTTCATTCAAATATATTATTCTTTCCTTTGCTCCCTTTCCGGTTACACGAAGAGAGCTTAAATCCTTATCAATATCTCCGAGATTAATTCCGACAAGCTCGGAAAGACGCATACCGCAATTCAAAAACAAGGTTACAATACAATAATCCCGTTCTCTTGATTTGCTTTTTGTATTACTGTAAATGACATTGAGCAACTCAAGGCTCTCTTGCTCTGAAAGAAACTTGGGAAGGGTTTTAGGAATTTTAGGGGAATCCAGATTTTCAGTCGGATTATTTTTAAATTTCATAACTGTTCCGCAGTAGTATCTGTAAAATGACTTAACAGACGAAAGCTTTCTTGCCCTTGTCCTTGCTTTATTTTCCCTGTCGTTTGCCGCATAGTTAAGAAACTCAAGAACATCAAGCCGCGATACTGACTCTGCAAAACCATA
>JAZRIJ010000058.1:0-34573 GCA_045645205.1 Eubacteriales bacterium | reverse complement strand
AAGAGATGGAGACTTGTTGAAATAATCGAAAAGGCGAAGTAATAAAGTAGATACGTCAAAAATCGTATCGAAAAGGAGGAAACGCAGTGATACAACAGCAATCATATATGAAAGTGGCGGACAACACCGGCGCTAAAGAACTTATGTGTATTCGCGTGCTCGGCGGAACAGGCAGACGTTATGCAAACATCGGCGATGTTGTAGTTTGTTCAGTCAAAAAAGCTGCTCCCGGCGGTCAGGTTAAGAAAGGCGAAGTCGTAAAGGCTGTAGTCGTAAGAACAGTTAAGGGCATCAGAAGAAACGACGGTTCATATATCAAGTTCGGCGAAAACGCTGCTGTAATTATTAAAGAAGATAAGAACCCGAGAGGAACACGTATTTTCGGTCCTGTAGCGAGAGAGCTTCGTGAAAAGGATTATCTGAAGATATTGTCCCTCGCACCGGAAGTACTTTAAGGAGGTATTGTCATGAATAAGAAAGTTCACGTAAGAAAAGATGATACTGTAGTTGTTATTTCCGGCGACGATAAGGGCACACAGGGCAAGGTAGTTGAAGTCTCTCCCAAGGAGGGCAAGGTTATCGTAGCAGGTGCAAATATCGTAAGCAAGCATGTTAAACCCAGAAGACAGGGTGAAGCAGGCGGTATCATCAAGGTAGAAGGCGCTATGTACGCAGACAAGGTGCAGATAGTATGCCCCAAATGCAAAAAAGGCGTTAGAATCAAACATGAAACAAAAGACGGCAAGAAGATCCGCGTTTGTGCAAAATGCGGTCAGGCGCTGTAAGATTAGCGGAGGTAAAGGAAAATGGCAAGACTCAGAGATTATTATAAGTCAGAAGTAGCCCCCGCTCTTATGAAGAGATTCAATTACAAGAGTGTAATGCAGATTCCCCGTTTCGACAAGATCGTTATTAACGTCGGTACAGGTGATGCAAAGGACAACTCAAAGGTGATTGAAAACGTTATCGAAGAAGTAACAATGATATCCGGCCAGAAGGCAGTTCCCACATATGCAAAGAAGTCTGTTGCAAACTTTAAGCTCAGACAGGGAATGAAGATTGGTGTTAAGGTAACACTTAGAGGCGAAAAGATGTACGAATTTATGGATCGTCTTTTCAACTTCTCACTTCCCCGTGTTCGTGACTTTAAGGGTATCAACCCTAACGCTTTCGACGGCAGAGGTAACTACTCTCTCGGTTTGAAAGAACAGTTGATCTTCCCCGAAATTGAATACGACAAGATTGAGAAGATCCGCGGTATGGATATCGCATTTGTAACGACTGCTCAGACAGATGAAGAAGCAAGAGAGCTTCTCACGTTGATGGGCGCACCGTTCGCAAAATAAAAGGAGGAAAAAATCGTGGCAAAGAAGGCAATGGTTTTAAAACAGCAGAAAACACAGAAGTATTCCACACGTGAATACAACAGATGTAAGATCTGCGGTCGTCCTCACGCTTACCTCCGCAAGTACGGTATATGTCGTATTTGTTTCCGCGAGCTGGCTTATAAGGGCGAAATTCCGGGCGTGCGTAAAGCAAGCTGGTAATTTAAATTACTACTAAATAAAAAGCTAAAAAGCTTCCAAACCTGCCGGTAGGAAAGTTGAAACTTTAACCCCCGGTATGCAGCCTGAAAAATTAATCGGGCGGCAAGAAATTATACTTGCATAATGGAGGAAAATTAAAATGCAAATGTCAGACGTTATTGCTGATATGCTCACGCGTATCAGAAACGCAAACAGCGCAAAACACGAAACAGTTGATGTTCCTGCTTCAAACCTTAAAAAAGCAATTGCGGACATTCTCGTTGCAGAAGGCTTTGTAAAGGGTTACGAGATCATTGAAGATTGCAAGCAGGGCGTAATTAGAATCACACTTAAGTACAAGAATAAACAGAGAGTTATCCAGGGGCTTAAGAGAGTATCTAAGCCCGGTCCCAGAGTTTATTCAAACTGTGAAGACATGCCGAAGGTTATGAACGGTCTCGGCATCGCTATCGTATCCACACCCAAGGGCATTATGACCGACAAACAGGCTCGTAAAGAAAATGTTGGCGGCGAAGTACTTGCCTTTGTATGGTAATCGGGGAGGTAAGAAGAGATGTCAAGAATAGGTAGAAAACCGATTGAGCTTCCTGCAGGCGTTGATGTAAAGATTGAAGCAGGAAATGTAGTAACCGTAAAGGGTGCATTGGGTACAATGACTCAGGCACTTCACAAGGACATGATAATTAAGAAGGAAGGTAACGAGCTTATCGTTGAGCGTCCTTCCGAAATTAAGGAACACAAAGCGCTTCACGGCTTGACAAGAACATTGTTGAGCAATATGGTAGAAGGTGTAACAAGTGGCTTTAGCAAGACTCTTGATATCAACGGTGTTGGTTACAGAGCAGCAAAAGCAGGTAAGACACTTACACTTAACCTTGGTTACTCACATCCTATCGTATTTGAAGAAGAAGACGGAATTACACTTGAGGTTCCAAATGCAAACCAGATAATCGTTAAGGGTACAGATAAGCAGAGAGTTGGTCAGATCGCAGCTGAGATCAGAAGCAAGAGACCTCCGGAACCCTATCTTGGTAAGGGTGTTAAGTACTCCGACGAGAGAATTCGCCGCAAAGCCGGTAAGGCCGGTAAATAATGAAAGGAGTGGAATAGAATGGTATCAAGAAAAGACAGCAAAGCTCAGCGTCTTAAGAGACATAAGAGGATCAGAGCAAAAATTTCGGGTACTTCCGAGAGACCTCGCCTTTGCGTATATCGTTCACTTCAGAACATTCAGGTTCAGGTTATTGACGATACAAAGGGCGTAACATTGGTATCCGCATCCACTTTGGAAAAGGCCTTTGCAGGATACGGCGGTAACAAAGAAGCCGCAAAAGTAATTGGTAAAACAATTGCTGAAAGAGCTCTTGAAAAGGGCATTACAGAAGTTGTATTCGACCGTGGCGGTAACCTTTATCACGGACGTGTTAAGGAACTCGCAGAAGCTGCTCGCGAGGGCGGCCTTAAGTTCTAAGGAAACAGGAGGAAAGTTTAATGAATCAGAGAATAGATGCTTCGACACTCGATCTTCAGGAAAAACTCGTAGCTCTCAACCGTGTTTCCAAGACAGTTAAGGGCGGTCGTATTGCAAGATTTACTGCAATAATGGTAGTAGGCGACGGTCAGGGCCACGTAGGCTACGGTCTCGGCAAAGCTGCCGAAGTTCCGGATGCTATCCGCAAGGGTATCGAAGATGCAAAGAAAAATATGATCACTGTATCCCTTAAGGGTGATACAATTCCTCACGAGGTAATGGGTATCTACGGCGCAGGAAAAGTTCTTCTTAAGCCTGCTGCAGAAGGTACAGGTATTATCGCGGGAGGTACATGCCGTGCCGTTGTTGAAATGGCAGGTATCAAGAACATTCGTGCTAAGTGCCTTCGTTCAAACAATCCTACAAACGTTGTTAAGGCAACATTTGAAGGACTCAAGGCTCTTCGTACAGTTGAAGAAATTGCAGCTCTTCGCGATGTAAGCGTAGAAGCTATCAAGGACTAAGGAGGCAGTATTATGGCAAACGTAAAAGTAACGCTTGTAAAGAGCCTCATTGGCGCAAAGCCTAACCAGAAAACAACAGCTAAGTCATTGGGACTTGGCAAAATCGGCGATTTTATCGTACATGCTGAAGGCGATGTATTGAACGGTAAGATCAAGGTTATTTCCCACCTTGTCAAGGTGGAAAAGATTGAAGGATAAGGAGGAAATACCATGAAACTCCATGAACTTTCTCCGGCAGAAGGCTCTGTAAAGAGCGCATACCGTAAAGGACGCGGTGCCGGTTCCGGTAACGGAAAGACAGCAGGTAAAGGTCATAAGGGTCAGAATGCACGTTCCGGCGGCGGTGTACGTCCCGGTTTCGAAGGCGGTCAGATTCCGCTTTACAGACGTTTACCTAAAAGAGGATTTAAAAATAAATTTGCAAAAGTATATGCTATTGTTAACGTAAGCGACCTCAACAGATTTAATGACGGTGAAACAGTCGATGTTGTAACACTTCTTGAGTGTGGCTTGGTTGGCAAGGAACTTGACGGTCTTAAGATTCTGGGCAACGGTGAAATTACAAAGAAGTTAACCGTAAAAGCTAAAATCTTCTCTGCTGCTGCAAAAGAGAAAATCGAAGCAGCGGGCGGAAAGACTGAGGTGGTATAATGCTTCAAACTATAAAGAACGGTTGGAAAATACCCGAACTTAGAAAGAAGATACTGTTTACACTGATGATAGTGATACTGTACCGCATAGGTGCAGTAATACCGGTTCCTTACGTAAGCTCGGATATGCTTAGCTTGATCATGAGTCAGGACTCGGGATCACTTTTCCAGTATATCAACCTTCTTTCCGGTGATGCGTTTGCGCAGGCAACATTGTTTGCACTCTCTGTTTCACCTTATATCACAGCACAGATCATTATGCAGCTTCTTACAATAGCTATCCCGGCGCTTGAAAGACTTTCAAAAGACGGAGAAGAAGGTAAGAAGAAGATTAACCAAATCAGCCGTTATGTAACGATTGGTATTGCCGTTATTACAGCTTACGGATATTACGTGTATATGAAAGCTTACAATGTAATTGTAAATGAAAGTGTTTTCGCAGCAGTTGTAATTGTAGCTTGTTATGTAGCCGGCTCTGCATTGATAATGTGGCTTGCGGAGCAAATTAACGATTACGGTATAGGCAATGGTGTATCTATTATACTTTTTGCCAATATCCTTTCAGGATTGCCTGCATTCCTTATCAGTTTGTTTACACGGATGTTTACAGGCGGATGGAAGGGAGTTGTCTACTCTTTGGTGGTTATTGTGATTGGTCTCGGTATGCTTGCATTCATAACATTTATGAGTGAAAGTGAACGCCGTCTTCCCATCCAATACGCAAAAAAGGTAGTAGGCAGAAAAATGTACGGTGGACAGAGCACAAACCTTCCTATTAAGGTTAATATGTCCGGTGTTATGCCTATCATATTGGCAAACTCTATTCTCGGACTTCCTACTACTATCGCAGCATTGATAAGTACTCCCAAGGAAGGTTCGTTCTGGGATAAGCTTCTTAAGTTTTTCTCATATACATCTCCTTTCTACGCAGTGCTTTTCGTAATTCTTATAATCGCATTTGCATATTTCTACATTGCAATTACCTTTAATCCCGTAGAAGTTTCAAACAACCTAAAAAAGAACGGTGGATTTATTCCCGGTATTCGTCCCGGTAAGCCTACTGCGGATTACATTACTAAGGTTCTTAACAAGATAATACTCATCGGCTCCATTATGCTGAGTGTGGTTGCGGTACTTCCTCTTGTTATCAACATGGTTGCAACAGAAGCTCTCGGCACCGGTATCGGAAGCCTTGCATTTGGTGGTTCATCCATTATAATTGTTGTAGGTGTTGTAATAGAACTTGTACGAGCAATTGAAGCAGAAATGACAATGCGTCATTATAAGGGTTTCTTAGAATAAGGAGATAAGATGAAGATTATATTCCTTGGTGCTCCCGGAGCAGGTAAGGGTACACAGGCAGAGAAGGTAGCTCAGATTTGCTCTATACCTACCATCTCCACCGGAGCAATCATTCGAGAAGCAATAAAGAATGGAACAGAAATGGGTACAGCAGCAAAGGCTTTTACCGAAAAGGGTGCCCTTGTTCCAGATGAAGTGGTAATCGGAATTATAAAAGAACGTCTTGCAAACGATGACTGCAAAAACGGCTTTATACTTGACGGTTTTCCTCGCACAGTTCCTCAGGCGAAAGCTCTTGACGAGCTGGGCGTAAAAATTGACTATGTCGTTGACATTGATGTTGACGATGCCGACATTGTTGAACGTATGAGCGGACGCCGTGTATGCGAAGCATGTGGTATGTCCTATCATATCAAGTATATTCCTACAAAGGATAACAAGACTTGCGACAAATGCGGAGCAAATCTTATAATCCGTAAGGATGACCAGCCCGCCACCGTACTCGAGAGACTTAAGATTTATCATGATCAGACAGAGCCTCTTAAAGAGTACTACGGCAAAAAGGGAATCCTTAAGTCCGTTGACGGACGCGGAGATATAGCTGAAATAACAGAATTGATTTTGAAATCAATTCGCGCCTAAAGGCAAAATATATGATACAACTTAAAAACTCAGCTCAAATTGCGATTATGAAAGAAGCAGGCAGAATCACAGGTGAGGCTCTTTGCCTTGCCGGTGAGGCTGTTAAAGCGGGAGTATCTACAAAATATCTTGACGATATAATCTACAATCATATTGTGAAGTCGGGGGCAAAACCAAGCTTTCTCGGATATGGCGGCTTTCCCGGAAGCGCTTGTATATCGATAAATGATGAGGTTATACACGGTATACCGTCAAAAAGAAAAATTCTGCAAGATGGCGATATTGTTAAGATAGATGTTGGTGCTTTCTACAACGGATTCCACGGAGACTCTGCCAATACTTTTGCTGTCGGAAACATTTCCAATGAAGCAAAAAGGCTTATTGAGGCCGCGAGAACTTCCTTTGAAAAGGGATGTCAGGCTGCGGTACCGGGGAATAGATTAGGCGATATCGGAAACGCTGTCGAAGAACAGGTAAAAAAATATGGGTTCAGCGTTGTAAGACAGTTTGTTGGACACGGAATCGGTAAAGAACTGCACGAAGACCCTAGTGTTCCAAACTACGGAACGGCGGGGCACGGCACAAGACTTGCTAAGGGTATGGCTTTGGCAATAGAACCGATGGTAAATGCGGGAACTTATGAGGTTTACATGTTGCCTGATGGCTGGACGGTAAAAACCAAAGATGGCAGGTTGTCTGCTCATTATGAACATACGATTGTTTTGACAGATGACGGCGCAATATTTACGACCAAGGTAAACTGATTGTTTTGTTTACATCTCGGTGGTATCGCAATTTCTCTTAACTAAAATGCTATAAATACAGTTTTTACTTTACGGTCGGTGTGCTTGTTGAAGTCTACGTATTTAAAGCAAGATTAAGAGAGTAAGAAAATGAGAAGCAAAAAAAGATAAGGCACATAAGGCTTGTTGGAGGGGTTGACGGTGATTTAGCAACACTGTTTTAGAAAAACATTCCGATAAAGACCGCGGCAAAGAAGCTTTATCGTATCATAATAGTCCTGAAAACTAAGAAGGAGTGATTGTTTTGCCAAAGGACGACGTTATTGAATTTGAAGGTACTGTGCTTGAGGCGCTGCCCAACGCAACCTTCAAGGTACAATTGCCCAATGGGCACACTGTAAATGCTCACATTTCAGGTAAGCTCAGAATGAACTATATCTGGATTGTACCGGGCGATAAAGTAACAGTAGAAGTTTCAGTATACGACCTTACAAAAGGACGTATAACCTGGCGCACAAAATAATTATACGCGTAAAGAAAGGACCGGTGTTAAAGATATGAAGGTCAAACCCAGCGTAAAGAAAATATGTGAAAAATGCAAGATCATTAAAAGAAAAGGTAAAGTAATGGTTATTTGCGAAAACCCTAAGCATAAACAGAAACAAGGCTAAAGAGGTGAAATTAAGAAATGGCACGTATAGCAGGTGTTGATATTCCAAATGCAAAACGCATCGAAATAGCTCTTACCTATATATATGGTATTGGCCGTAAAAGTGCAAATGACATTCTCGCAAGCACAGGCATAGACCCTGACAAGAGAGCAAAAGATCTCACCGAGGATGAAGTTGCAAAACTCAGAGATGAGATTGAAAATAATTATAAAGTAGAAGGTGACCTGCACCGTGAAGTTGCTCTTGACATCAAGAGACTGATAGAGATTAACTGCTATCGCGGTATTAGACATAGAAAAGGTCTCCCTGTCAGAGGTCAACGCACAAAGACAAATGCAAGAACAAGAAAAGGCCCTGCAAAAACTATCGCAAATAAGAAGAAGTAAAGGAGTGTAATACTTCAGATGGCAAAAGCAGCATCAACTAAAAAGGTTGTAAGAAAACGCCGCGAGCGTAAGAATATTGAAAAGGGTGCAGCGCATATTCGCGCAACCTTCAATAACACAATCGTAACAATTTCCGATGTTAACGGCAACGCAGTATCTTGGGCATCTGCAGGTGAACTCGGTTTCAAAGGCTCCAAAAAGTCTACACCTTTCGCAGCTCAGATGGCAGCAGAAACTGCAGCAAAGGCAGCTATGGAACATGGTATGAAGACCGTAGAAGTTTACGTAAAAGGCCCTGGTTCCGGCAGAGAATCCGCAATACGTGCTCTTCAGGCAGTAGGTCTTGATATTACACTTATCAAAGACGTAACACCCATTCCTCACAATGGATGCAGACCGCCTAAGAGAAGACGTGTTTAATACGGAAATAGGAGGAAAAGTAAGTTATGGCAAGATATACAGGACCTGCGTGCAGACTTTGCCGCAGAGAAGGCACAAAGCTCTTTTTGAAGGGCGAACGTTGTATGTCAGATAAGTGCTCGGTAGCGCGCAGACCCGCGGCTCCCGGACAGCACGGTGCAAACAGCAAGAAGCTCAAGGAATACGGAATGCAGCTTCGTGAAAAGCAAAAGGCAAGAAGATACTACGGTGTGCTTGAAAATCAGTTCAAGCATTACTATGAAATTGCCGCAAAGCAGGAAGGCGTAACAGGCGAAAATCTTCTTTCATTGCTTGAACGTCGCTTTGATAATGTAGTGTACAGAATGGGCTTGGCAGAAAGCCGCAAGGAAGCTCGTCAGCTTGTTACACACGGACATTTCTCAATAAACGGAAAGAAGGCAAACGTTCCTTCGATCATCGTTAAACAGGGTGATGTAATTGCTCTCAGAGAGGGTGCACGTGCATCTGAAAAGTTTAAGGGCTTGATGGAAGTTATGGAAAGCAACAATGCTCCCAAATGGCTTGAGATTGATAACAGTGCTGTATCAGCAAAGGTTATTGCTCTGCCTAAGAGAGACGACATCGACTTCCCGTTCGAAGAACAGCTCATTGTAGAGTTGTACTCAAAGTAAAACAGCACCTCCGCCCATATAGCCGGAAAATACCGGTGAAAACATTAATCTAACAGGAGGATAATTATGATCGAAATAGAAAAGCCCAATATAACCACAATAAACTTAAGCGAAGATGGCTCAAAAGGTAAATTTATTATTGAGCCCCTTGAAAGAGGATATGGAACAACACTCGGCAATTCACTTCGCAGAGTTTTGCTCAGCTCCCTTCCCGGTGTAGCTGTAGTAAGCGTAAAAATTGACGGTGTTCTTCACGAGATTTCAACTATCCCCGGTGTTACCGAAGATGTTACGAATATTATTCTTAACATCAAGGGTATTACAGCAAAGCTTAATAGCCATGGTCCAAAGACTGTTGTTATTGACGTAACAGGTCCTATGGACGTTACAGCAGGCGATATTAAGCAGGATGCGGATATTGAAATCCTCAACCCTGACCATCATATTGCAACAGTCAGCGAAAATACACGCTTGTATATGGAGCTTACATTTGACCACGGACGCGGATATGTTTCTCAGGAAAAGAACAAGCAGAACAACCAGTCAGTGATCGGTGTGATCTATACTGACTCCATTTACACACCTGTGTACAATGTAAGCTATACGGTTGAAAATACTCGTGTAGGAAATATTACTGACTACGATAAGCTTACTCTCGAGGTATTGACTAACGGCACTATCAGTGCTAAAGAGGCAATTTCCCTCGGTGCCAAGATACTCAACGAGCATCTCAATTTGTTCGTAGACTTGTCAGACGAGCCTATGAAGACAGATATATTGGTTGAGCGCGAAGAAACAATCAGAGAAAAAGTTCTTGAGATGACCATTGAGGAGCTTGAACTGTCCGTGAGAAGCTTTAATTGCTTGAAGCGTGCAGGTATAGATACCGTACAGGATCTGACAAATCGCACGGAAGAGGACATGATCAAGGTCAGAAACCTCGGCAAAAAATCGCTTGAAGAAGTTATTCAAAAATTGCACTCACTCAATCTCGACCTCAAGAAAGAGGAAGACTGAGAGTAGAGATGACATACGCTCATTTAATTGATATGTAAGAAGGAGGTCCCTTACAATGCCAGGAACCAGAAAACTCGGCAGACCTACTGCTCACAGACAGGCGATGTTAAGAGGAATGGTAACCTATCTCCTCGAGAACGGCTCCATAGAAACAACTCTTACCAGAGCTAAAGAAGTACGTAGCTTGACCGAAAAAATGATTACTCTCGGCAAGAAGAATACTCTTGCTGCTAAAAGAGCTGCTATGTCTTTCATTACAAAAGAAGATGTAGTTAAAAAGCTTTTTGATACTATTGCTCCCGAATACGCTGACAGAAACGGCGGTTATACCCGTATGTACAAACTGGGTCCACGTCGCGGAGATGGCGCAGAAATGGCTCTTATTAAGCTTGTAGCTGACGAAAAAGCTGCAAAGGAAGAGACAAAAAAGGAGTCTAAGAAGGCTGCGAAAGTAACAGAAGCTAAGGCTGAAGAAACAAAGGTTGAAGAGGTTAAGGCTGAAGAAGCTACCGAAGAAACCAAAGCAGAATAATTTAGATTATGTTGAAGTAGGGGACTCATGCTTTGGTATGAGTTCCCCGCTTTAATTTTTGCTGTGAATTTATAACATAAAACAAGGAGATGAATTTTATGTCTGATAATAATATGAAAAATAAAGGCGGAATATCGGTCGAGACTGAACATATATTTCCCATTATAAAGAAATGGCTTTACTCGGAAAAGGAGATTTTTCTCCGTGAAATTGTAAGTAACGCATGTGATGCTGTTACAAAGCTTAAAAGACTTATATCTCTTGGCAAGGTAAAGAATATAGAAGACGATTTTAAGATATATGTAATTCTTAATAAGGAAGAAAAAACTTTGACTGTCAGTGACAACGGTATAGGAATGTCGTTGGAAGAGGTTAATAAATATATATGTCAGATAGCTCTTTCAGGAGCTCTTGATTTCATAAAGGAATATGAGGGCGAGGACTCTGCTCAAAATGGAATAATAGGGCATTTCGGTCTTGGATTTTACTCATCCTTTATGGTAAGTGATACCGTTGATGTTGTTACAAGGTCATACATCGGTACACCTGCAGTTAAGTGGGTATGCAATGAAGCCGGCGAATATGAAATATTTGAAAATGTAGACAAGGCCGGCAGAGGAACTGATGTGGTTATGCATATTAGCGAAAATGAATCCGAATTTTTGTCCGAGGGTAAAATAAAAGAGATACTGAACAAGTATTGTTCATTTATGCCTGTTGAAATATATTTTGTAAACGAGGGGGAAGAAGAACATACATGTTCTTGTGAGCAAAACGGTGAAAAATGTGAGTGTAAGCATGAAGACATGCCTATAAACGATACAAATCCCCTTTGGCAAAGGTTGCCCTCTGAATGTGAGGACGAGGATTATAAGGCTTTCTACACAAAAGTTTTTGCAGATTTAAAAGAGCCTCTTTTTCACATTCATATAAACGCAGACTATCCGCTGAACTTTAAGGGTATTTTGTATTTTCCAAAAATAAATCACGAGTATGACAGCCTTGAAGGTCAGGTAAAGCTTTACTATAATCAGGTTTTTGTCGCGGATAATATAAAAGAAGTTATACCCGAGTTTATGCTTATGCTCAAAGGCGTACTTGACTGTCCCGAGCTTCCGCTTAATGTTTCAAGGAGCTATCTGCAGAACAGCGCATATGTATCAAAAATGTCAGCGCATATTGTTAAAAAGGTTGCAGACAAATTAAATGGAATGTTTAATACAGAGCGTGAGAAGTATGAAAGACTTTGGGATGACATAAAGATGTTTATTGAATACGGTTGTATGAGAGACCGTAAGTTTTATGACAGAGTAAAGGGCAGTCTTATGCTTGCTCTTACAGACGGCAGACATGTAACTATTGACGAATATCTCGAAAAAGCAAAAGAAAAAAATGAAAATATCGTTTGCTACTCGACGGACAAAACGCTACAAGCGCAGTATATTTCATTGTTTGCAGCGCGAGGTATTGAAATAGCATTGCTTGATAAAGTGATTGACACCTCGTTTATGGGAGTTTTGGAGCAGGACAGAAGCATCAAGTTTGTACGTGTTGATGCTGACATAGAGGCATTGAAGGGCGATGGAGAATCTTTTGAAAATGAGGCATTGGCAAACATATTTAAAGAAATAAGTAAGAACGAGAAGCTTAATATAAAGTTTGAGCCCCTTGCGGATATAAAAACCCCTGCGCTCTTAAACATTTCAGAGGAGTCTCGCAGAATGGATGATATGATGAAGTTTTATGCGGCAAACGGGGCAATGGAATTAATGAATATACCCGTTGAAGCAACTCTTGTTCTAAATACGCAATCTCCCCTTATTAAGAAACTGAGCAATGACACGGAAAGTGAAAAGACAAAAATTATTGCCCACCAGGTGTATATGCTGGCGCTCCTTACGCAAAGACAGTTGAATGCCGATGAGTTGCAGGAATTTTTAAGTGACAGCTTTAAGCTACTTGAGGACAGTATTAATTGATTATAAATAAAAGGTAATAAGTATATGTCATCTATTGAAGAAAAAAATCTAATAATAGACAAAAACCTGAAAGAAAATGAGCGTATGCTTGTAAATAACCTTGAAAAACGTATAGCTCACATATCCGAAAAAGCAGAAATGGTAATGGGTGGCGATATGGACGAGGTTCGTACTGTATATGAGAATGTGTTTACCGTTAAATCCCAAATAAATAATTGTCTCCCCGTAAATGAGAGGTATATATTTGCTGTACAGTCAGTTATTAGTTTGTTTGACAAAATAAATTGCGTTGAAAATCACTGTCCTAACAACGTAATGAAGATATTTGATGTTGATAGTGATGTAAGCTTTGAGTCGGATACCATAGTTTATTTGAAAAATCCTTTGGCGGATATTGCTTATAACAATTTTTCAAAGCTTCTAAAGGATGCAAGGGTGTCCTATGAAGAGTCCTTTGACGATGTATGTGAGGAGGTTTATTACAGCCGTGCGCCCTATTGCATACTTCCCGTTGAAAACTCAGAGGAGGGCAGGCTGTCGGGGTTTGGCAGATTGATACGCAAATACGAGCTGAAAATAATATTGACCTGCAATGTGGAAAGTGCCAACGGCAAGACAACAAGGTTTGCATTGCTAAAAAGGGAGCTTGCGGTAGTTAAGTGCAGCAGTAATATTATAGAGGGTGAATATCTTGAAATAGGCTTTAACTTTGGTGAGAGCCAAAGACTTCACGAGGTTTTGCAGGCGGCAAACTTTTTTGGCTACAGGTTGAATAAAGTTGACTCATTGCCCATATACTATTCGGAAAAGGAATATTATTTTGATGTTGTATTTAAGGGAAAGGGCGAGCTGGAAAGGTTTCTTTTCTGGCTTGAGCTTGAGGTTCCCAGATACGAGATCATAGGTGTTTATACACATATCAAGACCTTAAGAGGCAGAAGCGGAGGAAATAATGACTGATTATTTGAACAAGTATAAGAGGTGGAAAGAAAATGATGCTCTTGATGCTGACATGAGAGCGGCATTGGAAAAGATGGAAGGAAATGATGAAGAAATAAAGATGTTCTTTTCGTCGGATATAGCATTTGGAACTGCAGGTCTTAGAGGAGTAATGACTGCGGGAACAAATGCTATGAATATGTACACCGTTGGGCGTGCAACTCAAGGTATGGCTGACCTTATAAACAGTATGGGTCAAAGCGACAGAGGTGTTGCAATAGCCTATGACTGCAGAAACAATTCTGAAAGATTTGCAAAAGTTGCTGCCGAAGTTTTGGCGGCAAATGGGGTAAAGGCATATATATTTGAGTCTTTGCGCCCAACCCCTGTGCTTTCATTTGCGCTTCGTGAGTTAAACTGTATTGCAGGTATTAACATAACAGCTTCTCATAATCCTAGCCAATATAACGGCTACAAGGCATACTGGGAGGATGGCGCGCAGCTTGCTTCCGAAGAGGCAAATACTGTTGCAGAATATATGAGCCGGACTGACATATTTGATGATGTAAAGAGGGACAATTTTGCTTCTGCCGTGGAAGAGGGTAAAATTGTTATTATAGGCAGAGAAATAGATGAAAAATACCTTGAAAATGTAAAGAAGCAGGCGATAAATCCTGCTCTGTTTGACAAGGTTGCGGATGATCTGAGAATTGTATATACACCTCTTCACGGAACGGGAAGAGTGCTTGTGCCCGAAATATTGAAAAAATGCGGACTGCGCTATCTCTATACCGTTGACAGCCAGATGGAGCCTAACGGAAACTTCCCCGATACACCAAACCCTAATCCCGAATTTTCCGAGGTTTTTGAGGAGGGTATAAAACTTGCCGAAGAGGTCAGAAGCGATCTTATTATTGCAACCGACCCGGATGCTGACAGAGTTGGTATTATGGCGCGCAAGAGTGATGGTGAGTTTGCAACTCTTACAGGCAATCAGGTAGGTTCTTTGCTTCTTGATTATATTATAACGTCATACAAAGAAATGGGTGTAAGTCTTGAGCATCCGTATGCTGTTAAAACTATTGTATCAACAGAACTTGCAACGAAGATCTGTAAAGAGAATAATGTTACACTTCATAATGTTTTGACAGGCTTTAAGTTTATTGGAGAGGTTATAAAAAATTACGAGAAAAAAGGCTTTGGCGATTTCCTGTTGGGATTTGAAGAAAGCTACGGATATCTTAAAGGCACATATGCAAGAGATAAAGATGCGGTTGTGGCAACAATGCTCATATGTGAGATGGCAGCATACTATATGCAGAAGAATATGACTCTGTATGATGCGTTGATTTCTCTGTATGAAAAGTATGGATACTATTTTGAGGGTGTACAGAACATTTATATGGAAGGTCTTGACGGAAAAGCAAAAATGGACGCCTTTATGGAAAACCTTAGAGCAAATCCCTTAAAGGAGCTTGGCGGAATTAAGATTACATCTGTTCGTGATTATAAGTCGGGAATTATAACAAATGTTGAAACGGGTAAGACAGAGCCAACCGGTTTGCCTTCGTCAAATGTCCTGTATTATGTAAATGAAAACGGTGATGTCGTGGTTGTAAGACCCTCAGGAACAGAGCCTAAGCTTAAGCTTTACTTCCTTGTAAACGGCGAAACAGCTGAAAAAGCAAATGCTGCCCTTGATGCATGCAAGGCGACAATGAAAAAATATTTGTAACAAAAAAGCTGTAGCTTTATTTATATAAGGCTACAGCTTTTTTATTTTATTATATACATGATTTTTTTCGCTAATAATATTTACTTTGTTTTGGTGTGGTTATTCTTCAAATGCGCTTCTCAGTATATCTCCGTTCTTTACTTCAAATGGTGTTTTTACATAAACGTACATACCCGGATGGGGGGCAGAACCCAAAGGCTCTTTATTATCACTGTAAATTTCGGTAACTGTGAAGCCTTGTCCCACTTTTCCGGGTGAAAGAAGCTCTGCTTTGTCTCCGACTTTAAACTTGTTTCTTTGTCTGAAATAAGCAAGTCCCGCGCTTGCATTATAGCCTTCGGCTATGGCATAATATGACTGTTCACATACATTCTTATTACCCGAGCTTATGTTTGCCTCTTCATTGACCTTGTCATAGAAAAAGCCTGTTGAATATTCTCTGTGACTGACACTTTCAAGCTCTCTTTTCCAAAGAGGGTTAAATTTGTAGTTATCTCTGTTTGAAGTATAACTGTCTATAGCCATTCTGTATGCGTTTGTAACGCATGCCGTATAGTATGCGCTTCTCATTCTTCCTTCTATTTTAAAGCAGTTTATACCACATTCCATAAGGTCGGGTATATGCTCGATCATACATATATCCTTTGAAGCCATAATAAATGTTCCCTCGTTTGTTTCAAGAACGGGCATTCTTTCGCCAGGTCGTTTTTCTTCTTCGATTTCATACATCTTATAATTCCATCGGCAAGGCTGTGAGCAAGCACCTCTGTTTGCATCCCTTGCGTTAAGGTTGCCGGAAATAAGACATCTTCCGCTATATGAAATACACATAGATCCGTGTATAAAGCATTCAAGCTCGAGCTTGGGTGATATTCTGCTTTTTATAGCCCTTATCTCATTAAAATTAAGTTCTCTTGCAAGTACTATTCGGGAAGCTCCCATTTTGTGCCAAGCGTTGCATGAAGCGTGGCTGACAGAGTTGGCTTGAGTTGAAACATGTATACACATATTAGGCAAAACCTTTTTGACAGTTTCAAAAACGCCTAAATCTGACACTATCAATGCATCTATACCTGCATCCTTTATGTCGTTAAGATATCTTTCCAAAGCTTCATATTCATACCAATGTGGCATTGTGTTTACTGTCAAGTATACTTTTTTTCCAAAGCTGTGGGTGTATTTTACAGCCTCATAAATTTGCTCAATATTAAAATTTGTAGCCGCCGCCCTCATACCAAAAACATTTCCTGCCATATAGACGGCATCTGCTCCGTAGAGACAGGCGCTTTTTAATTTTTCCATATCTCCTGCAGGAGATAAAAGTTCAATACTCATATTTCACCTTAAACTTGTTATCCCCGCATTTTATTTGCGGGGATAACAGATTTTTGTTAGTTTTAATTTTGTTTAGCTTTTGCTTCTGCATCTACCTTTGCAATATTGGCAGTATGTTCTGGAAGTGTTCTTGCGTACAACATATTACCGTTTATATCGGACACGAAGAAATAATATGATGAAGCATCGGGGTAAAGAGCAGCTCTGATGGCTTTCAAAGTCGGATTACTTATAGGACCGGGCGGAAGACCTCCGTTCTTATAAGTATTATAAGGATGATCTATCTCTGTATCCTCATGTGTCAGATCCTCTTTTCGCTCGGGCAGAGTATACTGTATGGTTGCATCACAGTCAAGCCTGTACATATAGTAAGAGCTGTTCAGACGGTTGTGAATTACGGAAGAAACACCTGTATAGTCTTTTGTGTATTTTGCTTCCATTTGAATAATGGATGCAAGATTTACAACATCGTCAACCGACATTCCTGCTTTTTCACATTCATGTTTATATTTTATATCAAACTTAGAGTAGAAATTTGACAGTATCTTATTTATAATCTTCTCTTCAGGCCATTCCTTGTAGAAATAGTAGGTGTCGGGATAGAGATAACCTTCAAGCCTGTATTTTCTGTTGGGATCAAGGTTGGTAAGGTCCTCAATAAACCAGTAGTCGTATTCACCGTTTTGAATGGCATCAACAAAACCTTCTTTTGTTCCCATACCGTGCTTTTCAACAAATAGTTTAATTATATCATCAATTGTATAACCTTCGGGGATTGTAACCGAGACTTCAGTCATAGTAGTTGTTTTTCTTTCCACAAAGGTTGACAAAAGTTCATCATAGTTTTGAGTGGGAGATACTGTATATACTCCAGCTTTGTATTCACCAGGATCATTGCCCCTTATTATAGTGTAGAGCACAAATATTTTCGGATATTTAATAATTTGTTTTTTGTGGAGTTCGTCTGCAATCTGGTCAAGAGTTGCATATTCGGGAACCATGACCTCTATTTGCACCTCTGTCTTAACGAAAGCAAATACGTCGTTTGAAACAACAATTATAAAATATGCTGCAAGGCATGATACAAGCAGTACAGCTGCAATATAGATCAAAGCCTTTGACAAAACAGCAAACGGATTGGCTCCTCTTGTTTTTTCTTCATAGGGTTTAATGTTTTTTATTTTGCGGTGTTTTTTGTTTTTTTCTGTCTTTAACGGTGAGTTGGAGTTCCTTGACGTTTTTGCAGAAGAATCAAAAACAACCTTATCGGGTTGAATATCTGTTATATTTAATTTAGCAGATTGTCCGGATGGTGTTCTTGGTTGTTGCTGAATGTTGCCTCTGGGGGCAGAAGGTGTTCTTGGCGCGGTATTTGCCGGACGACGTTGCTTTTGGTTTGCCGCTGATGCAGAGAAAGGCTGAGTAGGACTAGGGGATGTTTTTGATGTAGATGTCTGGGAGGCTTGATTTGCCACTTCGGATTTTGCTTTTCGGTGGGCATCAAAATCAAAAATATCTATGTCATTATATGTGTTTACATTATCGGCAGTCGGCAAATTGTCTTGCTTTATTTTTTTGTTTTGGTTTTCGTTCATAATATTTTCCTTTGTCAAACTATAATCAAGTTTATTTTAGAATAAGTGTTACAACGAGAAACAGCAGTATACACGCCAAAAAGCTTGGGGAAATGAGCGATTCAATCAACAACTTTATTCCACCTTCGCGTTTTTTTGCTTCCGGTGGAGATTTTTCTCCCTTTATTCCTGCTGTGTATAAAATATTTTCCGCTCCGTTAAATGATAACACAAGAAATACTATAAAAAATGTCATAATAACGAACAAAAAGAAAATTAAACTGTTGGGAGACTTAATAACATCCCACAAGGTCGATTCAAAAAAAAGTGCGTACAGGTTATACAGTAAGTGAAGCAGTATTGAAGACCAGATAGATTGGGTAATATAAACGGCATATGCGGCAACTGCGCCGAAAAAGAAATAGACGAAAAAGTGGTTGAGGTTAAAATGTACCATAGCAAACATAATACCCGACATAAGTATTGCAGTTTGTGTGCCGTATTCAATGTATTCGGACAGTACTATTCCTCGAAATATATATTCTTCTGTTATTGCAGGTACAATAGAGAGGGAAATAACAATATAAATAAGGTTGTTTATTTGTGAACCGCCCAGAGGGGTAAATGTATCATAAAGCGAAGTTTGCGTTTCATTTCCGAAAATATGAAATGTAACTGTATTAATAAGGGTGCTTCCAAATACCAGTACTCCAAAAACCGAGATTACAAACCATATTTTGCTTGGAGACATTCGTTTTACCTTAATTTTTTCAACAATGCTTCCTCTTAGCTTACAGTAAAAAATTCCGGGAAGTATAAAAATCATAAGCTGTAATATTATCATTGAAAGATATACATTGTCTTTAAACTTAAGAGATTCAAGGTTAATATATCTTGACGAAACAAGGAGTCCGTATATTACAAGAATAAGCAACGGGGCTGAAAATGTACTTTTAATTCTTTGCAAACGAGATCACTCCTTTTTCTGTAATTACTATATCTGATGGCAGGTCAAATTTTCCTCGCGGTATTTCATTAATAATAAAATCACTGTAAATAAGACCTGCCTTTATGCCCTTAAAGCTTGAAAGAAATCTGTCATAATATCCTTTCCCATAGCCTAATCTATAACCGCTTTGGTCATATACTAAGGCAGGCAGTATGCATATTGAATGTTGATATAGTGTTGGAGAATAAACAGGAAGGTCTTCGGCAGGCTCTCTTATGCCGTACTTGCCGGAATAAAGCTCATCCTCGTTTTTTACATAATGATAAACCATTTTGTTGCCGTCTATGCATCTTGGGTAACAGACATTTTTACCTTTTGCAAATGCATCTTTTGCTATTTCAAATGTATTAATTTCATTTTTTAGCGGCGCGTATAAAAGAATAGTATCAGCATATCTGTAGGAGTTGAGAGCAAGAAATTTTTTGCAGATAATACTGTCCCGTATTTGTTTTTCTTCAGGTGGAATGTCTATTCTTTTTTTCTTGTATTTATCACGAAGTTCTGATTTCAGCTCTTTTATGTTTACTCTGTTCATTACCATATTATACATTTTATGCAAAAATAGAATTCCTTATTTTTTCTGCTGTTTCTTTATCTTTCAGTGCTTCTATAAGTGAGAGAGAAAACTCTGTTGCTTTTCCCATACCTTTGGAGGTTATAATTTTTCCGTCTCGGACACAGCCTGCATCTACAACGTTTGCTCCGTCAAGATATTGCTCAAAGCCGGGATAGCATACGGCATTTTTACCTTTTAGAAGACCTTTTTCTCCGAGTATTCGGGGCGCGGCGCAAATAGCGCATACAAATTTGTTTAAATTTACTGCTTCGTCAATAAAGGCATTAACCTTTGGGGCTAACCGAAGATTATCAGCTCCGGGGAGTCCACCCGGAAGTATGACCATATCTATATCAGTTATAGGCATATCATCAATTACTCTGTCGGCGATAACCTTTATTCCGTGAGCGCCGGTTACTGTGTGGTCTGTGTTTATTGATACGGACGTAACCTCAATACCGGCACGGCGAAGCATATCGAGAGGAGTCAAAGCCTCGATTTCTTCAAATCCGTCTGCCAGAAATAAATATACCATAATTATTATATCTCCTGTTTTTTATAATTCCAAAACTTTTACAATATCTGAGAGAATATCCTTAATGCTCTTTAGTTTACCGTCTGATGAACAGCAGTTTATAATATCCCAGCCCAACTTTTTGCTTGAATAAAGGGCAGCCGAATAGCTGTTTATAAGATGGCGGTTATCGGATTCGTGAATATCTTTTTCTCTGCCTGTTTGTTCCGAACGGCTGTTTATAAGGGACATGGATACCTCAGGTCTCATTTCAAGATAAATAACTTTGTCTGGCGCAGGCAATCCTATTTTTTTAAATTCAAAATCCCAAAGCCATTCAAGAAAGCTGTCCCACATTTCGCGGGGGAGCTTTGATAACTGATGGACAGCATTGGCAGAGGTATATCTGTTGGCAATAATATATGTTGCCTCATCACTGTAGTCCTTTGACCAATCGGTACGAAAACTGTAATATCTGTCCATTGCAAAAAACACAGAGGCGGCATAAGCATTGGTGTCTTCGGGATTTTTGCCGAGCTGACCTTTCAGATACATATCAACAAAGGCAGAACCCTTTCCGTCATAGGTAGGGAATGATAAAAGTCTAACCTTTTTACCCTTTTCAATAAGATATTTTGCAAGCTGTTTGCTTTGAGTTTCTTTACCCGAGCCGTCAAGCCCGTCAATAGCTATTAGCATTGCCATAACAGATCTCCTTTAAAAATCTTGTATATTAAGGGTTTATTCATCTTGTTTAAATGCCATTTCCATATAATCCTGACGGCTTATAAGGACAGTACGTGGTTTTTGCCCTTCCGGAGCGCTTACAATGCCTTTTTGTTCCATTTTGTCGATAAGCTTTGCGGCGCGTCCGTATCCAACCGATAAACGTCTCTGTAAGAGGGAGGTGGAGATTTTACCGGACTCAATGGCAAGCTCTACAGCAGCTCTGAATAAAGGATCTCCGTCCTCGTCTCCGCCATCTTCATCACTGCCGTATCCTTTGCCGCCTTCACCGCATTTTGCAGCTTCTTTCTCAATGCTTTCAATGACCTTTGCATCATAAGAGCTGACACCGCTGTTGGTTTTAATAAAGTTAATTATTTTTTCAATTTCAGATTCACTGACAAATGCTCCCTGAACACGCACAGGCTTTGAAAAACCTACAGGAGCGTAAAGCATATCTCCTCGTCCTATAAGCTTTTCTGCGCCAGCAATATCAAGGATGGTTCTTGAGTCTACTTGAGATGCCATTGTAAAAGCAATACGGGAGGGAACATTTGCTTTAATAAGACCGGTAACAACGTCAACCGAGGGTCTCTGAGTACCGATAACAAGATGCATACCTGCAGCTCTTGCTTTCTGAGCAAGGCGGCAAATGGAATCTTCAACGTCTTTGGGGGCTGTCATCATAAGGTCAGCCAGCTCGTCTATAACTATAACTATCTGCGGTAAAAATTCTTTTTCGGGATCGTCTTTTGTAATTCTGTTATAGCTTGCAACATCTCTTACGCCTACCTCTTCGATAAGCTCAAAGCGTCTGTCCATTTCGGTAACCGCCCAGTGAAGTGACCCTGCCGCTTTCTTAGGATCGGTAACAACGGGAACAAGGAGATGTGGAAGACCGTTATATATACTGAGTTCAACTTTTTTAGGGTCAATAAGTATAAGCTTGACTTCATCGGGAGTTGCCTTGTAAAGAAGGCTGACGATCATAGAGTTGATACATACCGACTTACCCATACCGGTAGCGCCTGCAATAAGCAGGTGGGGCATTTTTGCTATATCGAGGAAAATAGGTGTGCCCGCAACGTCCATGCCGAGACCGACTGTTACACGGCTTTTTGCTGTTCTGAACTGTTGGGTATCAAGAAGCTCTTTCAAATAGACTGTTGACACGTTTTTGTTGGGCACTTCAATACCTACAGCTGCTTTCCCGGGAATAGGGGCTTCAATTCTGACGCCCGATGTGGCAAGGCTGAGGGATATGTCGTCAACCAAATTTGCAATTGTACGTACCCTTACACCTTCTTCGGGAGCAAGCTCGTATCTTGTAATAGAGGGCCCTCTTGAGACATCAATTATTCTTGTTCTTACCTTAAAGCTGCGCAGTGTCTCGACAAGCTTTATTGCGGTTGAACGCATTTCCTCGCTTACGTCTTCGTTTTTTACATTGTTCTCAAAATTAAGCAGACTGTATGGAGGGAATATATATTCTTTAACGGTTTGTATTTCTTTATCAACAGAAGCTGTTTCTTCTTTTAACTGTTTGCGCTCGACCATAAGTTCAAGTTCTTTTGCGTTTGGAACACTTCCGTCAACAGCAGAACCGGAGCAGTTTTCCATATTAGCTTTTTGCACATCTTCTTGGAATATATTTTCCAGATCTACGTTAGAATTTGCAGTATTACCGTCTGAAACTGCCTTTCTTGGTTTTCTGAATGGAAATATGGTCTCTTTGTTTGCTGCTCTTACATCTTCGGCAAGCTCGTCTAAAGGAACGTCAGGATCAAAAGGAGGCTTGTCTTCTATATCGACATCAGGGTTCTGCTTTTTGCGTTCCCTTTCTCTGACAGCATCGTCATATGCCGACATGTCAACGGGAGATGTTCTGTTGTCATCGGGTTCAAAGGCAGATTCGTCTATCTTAAGCTTTTTCTTTTCATGAATACTGTGCCATACTTTTTGTTCTTCGTCATATTCTTCCAGTCTGTCTCTGCCTTCACGTATCTTTTCTTTTATAAAAATAAATGCCGAATATGGAGTGAGACCGAAAACAAAGGTAGTAAATACTGCCATAACGGGAATAAAGATGCAGAGTGTCAAGGGCTTGTCTATACCTGCAACGAAAAGCGTAGAAAGAAGACCACCGATAAAACCGCCGCCTTTCCACGCCATACCGTCTACCCACAGAGTTTTGGGATTGGCGCTAAGGGCATCTGCGGGGGTAACGATAACATGAACGATAACGGAAAGGGATACCAGCACGAACAGAGATGAAATAACCTTGAAAAGAACGGTGTCTGTTTCAATATCTCTTTTCCACAAAACCGCTTGTATAAATATAAGCAAGGGAACAGATACCGCGCCCCAGCCGAAAAGACCGCAAAGCAGGGGTTTTACTACCGATTTTCCGATAAAACCCGAGTTGGCTGTGAATATAAGACAAAAAGCAACGGCGAAAGCAAGGAGTCCCCATACGTAGGGAAGTATCTGATTAACAATGCTTTCGGGGTTTCTGTCTTTTTTTCTTTTTTGGGGACTTTTTAAGGAGCTTTTCTTTGTTGAAGCGTTTTTTGGGGTTACCGGCTTTGAAGTACCGTTCGTCTTTTTCTGTGTACTTGCCGCGTTTTTTGTGGGGGATGTTTTTTTGTATTTGTATGCAGGCATTTTCTTTCCTCGCTTAAGAGTTTTTTAAATGTTGTGGAATCAACCGAATATTATTGCAAGAATACCCACTGCAAAGCAATAATATGAGAAGGCTCTGAAGTTTGATTTTTTTGATATGTAAATTAAAAGCTTCATTGCAAGAACGCCTACCACAGCTGCCGTAACAGTTCCTGCTATGTAGGGAATAATATCGGAGGATGGAATGGGATTCTCAAAAACATCGGCAACCGAAAGAAGGTTTGCGCCGATGATGGCGGGAATTGACATAATAAATGAGAACTTAACTGCAAGCTCACGTTTAAATCCCATAAGCAGACCGCCCGTGATAGTTGAGCCTGAGCGTGAAAGTCCGGGAACTATTGCGCACATTTGACAAAGGCCTATAAATAATGCGTGGCGAGGTTTTGTTGTGTCAAGCGCAAGTGTTCCTTTTTCAAGCTTGTCGGATATAAAGAGAACAATGCCGTTAAAAAGAAGAATTCCGCCTATAATTTTCGTGTAGCTTCCCAGTGCCTCAACGGAGTCTTTCAAAAATACTGCGGCAACAAGGGGAAGGGTAGCTATGATTACAAATATGACAAAACGCTCGTTTTCGTTGTACTCCGAAAGCTTAAACTTGCCTTTAAATATTTTGCCTAACATTGTAAATACTGCAGGTACGAGAGCAAAAATGTCTTTGTAGTATACAATAAATACTGCAATAAGGGTGCCAAGATGAAGTAATATGTCAAATGTAAAGTGTGATGCTTCTATGTTTTCCATGTTGAATATGTTCTGAGCTATCGCAAGATGCGCAGAGCTTGAAACGGGAAGAAATTCGGTAATTCCTTGAATGATGCCGTAAAAAATAGCTAAAAATATATTCATGATAATACCTCACAGCAATTATAGTTACATATAATATATAATAACATAATATCTAAAAAATTACAATAGGAAAGTGTAATAAAAAGGAGTTTTATAAAATGAAGGATGTTTTGTTGCTGATAATAAGCGGAATAGCGGCAGGCTTTGTAAACGGATTGCTTGGAACAGGCGGCGGAATAGTACTTGTCTTTGTTTTGAACAGGCTTTTAAAAGGGAACAGCAACAAGGATATATATGCGCTGACACTTACGGTAACTCTTGCTTTATCTGTAGTATCTGCTGTTGTATACATGAGTAAAGGTAGCATTAATTTTAATTCAAGTATAAAATACGGAATAGCGGCAATCCCGGGAGGAGTTTTAGGTGCGTATTTGCTTGACAGGCTTGATAGCAGGCTAATAAAGAAAATATTCGGCGGATTAATAATATTTGCAGGTTTAAATATGATAGGATTGTTTTAAGGGGTAGAATGATGATAGATTTCTTTGCTGCAATGGTAATAGCAATTTTAGCGGGAATGGGAGTGGGAGGGGGAGGTTTGCTTGTTTTGTATCTTGTGTTTGTAAAAGATATGGGCCAGCTTCACGCACAGGGATTGAACTTAGTGTTTTTTATATTTGCCGCGGGGGCATCACTTGTATACCACGCAAAAAAGAGAAAAATAAACCCAAAGTTGTCCGGACTTCTTATATTGTTTGGTGTTATAGGAGCGTATTTGGGAGCAGGAACAGCGGCAGTACTTAAGCCTGGTGTTGTAAGAAAAATATTTGGATGGTTGCTTATACTGTCCGGTGGAATAGTGCTTATTAAAGACAGAAAACACAGAAATATAAAATAAAAAAATAAAAAAGGGGTTGACAGAATAAAAAGATTGTGGTATTATAATACAGTAATCTAAAGACAGCAGGTATCACAGTAAATCCTGCCGAGGATGAAAACAATCGAATTTATAAGAAAATGAATTGGCTTGCTTTCTGTCGGTGTATTTTGTGAACGCTGCGAGAAAGCATTTTTTGATTCAGGAGGTGAAATCCATGCCGAGCGCAAAAATATTGGAACAAAAGAAAGCAGTAGTAATTGATCTTACAGAAAAGCTTAAGAAAGCTACCGCAGGTGTTGTAGTAAACTATTCCGGTATCACGGTTGAGAACGATACAAAGCTTCGTGCAGAACTCCGTAAAGCCAATGTTGAGTATAAAGTATATAAAAACACTTTGACAGCAAGAGCGTGCGAAGAAGCAGGTTTGGGTGGTCTTAAAGAACAGTTCGAAGGAATGACCGCTATCGCAATCAGCGAAGAAGATCCTATTGCTCCCGCAAAGATTCTTAAGGAATATGCAGACAAACTTGAGACATTTGAGATCAAGGCAGGCTTCCTTGACGGAGAAGTAATGGACAAGGATCAGGTACTTGCCCTTGCAGAGATTCCTTCAAAGGAAATCCTCATCGGACGTATCATTGGCAGCCTTATGTCTCCCCTTTACGGCTTTGCATTTGGTTTGCAGGCAATTATCGACAAGAACGGCGAAGGTGCGGCTGAACCCGTAGCTGAAGCAACTGAAGCATAATTTTCGGCTTCAAACTAATTTAAGAAAACAATATAATATTTTTTATTGGAGGTAAAATAAAATGGCAAATATTGAAAATATCATAGAAGAATTAAAATCTCTTACAATTCTTGAACTCGCAGACCTCGTAAAGAAGGTTGAAGAAGAATTCGGCGTATCTGCAGCTCCCGTAGCAGTAGCAGGCGCAGCAGCTCCCGCTGCAGCAGCAGCTGAAGAAAAGACAGAATTCGACGTAGTACTTAAGGAAGCAGGCGCTAAGAAGCTTGACGTAATCAAGGCAGTTCGTGAAATTACAGGTCTTGGACTTAAGGATGCTAAGGATCTTGTTGAAGCAGCTCCCAAGGTAGTTAAGGAAGCAGCTCCCAAGGAAACAGCTGAAGGCATCAAGAAGCAGCTTGAAGAAGCAGGCGCAGTTGTTGAACTTAAGTAATTAAGTTAAAAAAATATATTGACTTTGGCAGGTTCCGTATAAAACGGGACTTGCCGAAGAAAAATATAGATAATATTATGCAGAGATGGCTGAGCTGGTCTAAGGCGCACGACTGGAAATCGTGTGAACGCTAATACCGTTCCGAGAGTTCGAATCTCTCTCTCTGCGCCAAAAAAACGAACACTGTTTCAAAGGACAGTGTTCGTTTTTTTGTGCAAAATTAAATGGAGAGGTTCAAAAAGGGCAATCGTGCTAGGCGCGATAGAAATAGTTCGGTGGACTGTTTCGGTGCCCGTGTGCGTGTCGGCTCTCGGGGCGAGCTGAGCGAATTTCTCTCTGCGCCCAAAAACGAACTTACCCCAACAGAGCAATTAGAATACAAAATTGCATTGTTAGAGCGAGAACTATTAAAGAAAGAAGGAGAAATTGTACGGTTAAAAAAATCTATAGAACTCGAAAGGGGCGATGCCAAAAGAAAGTAATACAACAAATATATGTCTGCATTTAACGCGAAAGCGAATGCCGCTCGATAAAGGGTTTATACAATGTATATAAAGTATCCGTTATTTACTTTTACTGAACCTTTTAGCGTAACCGCATTTACGGCAAAGTGATTCGACTGAGCGTCTGCGGCTGAAGCCGTTATATATTTCCAGTGCTCTTTTTGATGAAAGAATAGTGTCAAGGTCGCTTTCAAAAAGGTTTCCAAGGGCAATGCTTCCTTCGGCGTCAAGACAGCATGGAACTACTGTTCCGTCGCATAGTATTCCTATTTGGTCGCGGAGTCCGTAACAAAAAGCGTCAGAATCGGCATTGGTTTCTTTATTGTTTTGATCGGGCCATTCAAAACGCTCGGCAAACTCAAGATATATGTTTGTATCGAGACGTTTCCCATTTCCATTTCTAATATCTGTCCATTCTCCCTTAAAGGCTGAACGAAGTTTTTCAAGAACGATAGAGTTTTCTTTTTCTTCAGGACTTCCAATATTCCAAAGACGAAAAGCAATATAACAGCCTTTATCTGCCGCTTTTTTTGCAAAGTCAATGCAGTTTTCAAAATATGAACTGTGGGAGAAGTTAGAATTGGAGGCAGGAGCGTGAATGGATATGCTTATTTTGTGTGGCAAACTTGAAAGAATACGGTCGCCCTCGCTTCCTAAAAGTGAACCGTTGGTGGTAATTATGGGTAAGAAACCCTTTTGTTTTGCGTTAATTATAAAGTTTGGCAAAAGGGGATGAAGCGTCGGCTCACCCATAAGATGAAAATAAAGATATTTAATTTTACCTTGTAGTTTGTCTGTAAGAATGTCAAACTCTTCTTGGTTTAAGAAATGTTGTTTTCTCTTTGTTTTATGGCAAAAAGCGCAGGAAAGGTTACAGATATTTGTTATTTCGAGATAAGCCTTGTTAAGCATAGAATAAAAACTTCCTTCGGTTTTATAGATATATTAACTATATCATAGACGTTTTGGATACGCAATATTAAATGTGAAAAACACAAAAAAGAGTTGTTCAGTCAAGGGTGATGTTTCTTAGCGGAGAAATCATAAATCAACTTGCCTTATTTGATCCACAGTAAACAAATAATGAGCCCCGACAGATTAAAAAACTGTCGGGATTCATCTTATTTGAGCATAGCATTAATTTTTTTCTTACATTCTTCCCAAGAGCCTTCTACAAAAGCGTCTTTATATAACCTTAAAGCCAAATTATTATTCATGAATATCATAACAACATTGTTTTTTTCTTTTATTTTCTCAATATTGCTGTATTTTAATTTACTGACTGATGTATGGTCTGTAAGAATGATTTCATCATCCAAAAATTCTGTGGTACGTATCCACTCGGAAACTCCATATGTAGTCGAATACAGCTTATATCTTTTTGACCAAACGAAGAAACGCGCAAGGAATAACTTGAAAAAAGCAATGATAGTGAAAAGTGCATAGATATAAATAACCATCCACTCGCTGTGTTGCGTGATTGAAAAGATTACTCCGGCCATTCCGATAACGCCTAACACACACCAAATGATAAATAATATTACATTCGCCGCACCGTGCAAATGATATTCCTTTGCCCATGCTTTCATTAAATCTTTTGTGATTTTGTATTGGTTTTTCATAGATAAGTCCTTTTCTGATTTTATCATTGATCGCCAGTTTCGCCTTTGTATTACAAAGGCATAGGGCAAAGCCCATACCCCCTTGTAGGGCGGGGGTTTACTCCCGCCGCTTTATCAGCATATATCCTTCGTTCCGGCGGGAGCAAGCCCCCGCCCTACGATGTAACACCATTATACCACAACTCGGCAGAGAAAACAAGTTCTGTGCCAAAATTTTGTGCCTGCCATTTCTCCGCTACGAATGCAGAGAGAACGAACAGCTCTTTCTGTATATCATATTTGATTTCCTGCAAACTGGGTCATATAAAGGGTATAATATCTGCCCTTCTTCTCAAGAAGTTCATCGTGGCTTCCTATTTCTACTACATGGCCTTGATCAAGGACAACAATTTTATCCGCATCACGTATTGTTGACAGACGGTGTGCAATAATAAGGCTTGTTCGGTTTTTCATAAGATTTACCATTGCATCCTGAATGTTTTTTTCGGTACGTGTATCAACAGAGGATGTTGCTTCATCAAGAATAAGGATCTTTGGGTCTGCAAGTATAGCTCTTGCAATTGCGAGGAGCTGCCGCTGACCTTGTGAAAGTCCCGAGCCTGCTTGCTTAAGAAATGTCTTATACTTGTCGGGCAGTCTTTCTATGAAGTAACGTGAATTACTCATTTCTGCGGCATATATCATTTGTTCATCTGTTGCATTTGGATTTGCATACTTGATATTGTTTTCGATAGTATCTGAAAACAATACAGTATCCTGTAATACTATGGCGATATTTTTACGCAACTCGTCTCTCTTTATATCCTGTATATTAACTCCGTCAACGAGAATTTCTCCCGAATTAACCGGATAGAAACGCATAAGCAGGTTTACTACCGTAGTTTTTCCGCTTCCCGTTGCGCCGACTAAGGCTATCTTTTGACCCGGTTTAACGTCAAGATTAAAATCAAAAAGAACTTGTTTTTCGGGAACATATGAAAAATTAACATTTTTAAAGGAAACTTCACCCTTTACATTATCCATAAGCTTGTCGCCGCTGTTATCTTCATCGGGCTGGTCTATCAGAGCAAATACTCTTTCTGCGCCTGCTATTGCTGTTTGTACTGAGCCGTAAAGCATAGCTATTTCGTTTATGGGGCGTGAAAATTGCTTTGCGTATATTATAAATGCTGAGATAGTACCTATGGATATTAACCCCTTAAGAGAGAAGTAACCGCCGAATGCCGCAACGATAACAAAGCTGATATTTGATATACAGTTCATTATCGGTCCCATTGAGCCGCCGAGTATCTCTGCTTTTATGCTTACTTTTGTAAGTTCATCGCTTGTTTTGTTAAATTCATCTATAACATCTTCCTGTTTATTGTAGGCAACAATGGACTTATAACCCGTTATCATCTCTTCGGAATGGCCGTTAAGTCTGCCGAGTATTTGAGAACGTTTTCTGTAAACACGTCTCATAATCTTAGACATCTGACCTGTTACTAAGATTGTCAATATAACTGTAAGCAATGTTATAAGTGTCAATTGCCAGCAATAGTAAAACATAATAGCAATCGTACCGATGACTGTCAGTATTCCTGATACCAAAGAACCCAGACTTTGTGAAACAGTATTTGATACGTTTTCAACATCATTTGTCATACGGCTCATAATATCACCGTTTGAATGGGTATCGAGATATTTAATAGAGAGATTGTCTATTTTCTTAAAAAGATCATGACGCATTTGTTTAACAATAGCTTGGCTGAGATGGGCTGCCAAAAGGGACTGGGCGAGACCGAAAAGAATGTTGCAAATATATACGGTAGCCAGACCTGCTACACATCTATAGAGGTTGTTCCATTCCTTATCCTTAATAAAGTCAATTGCTTCACCCTGAAGGGCAGGTGCAACCAATGCCGCAATTGTTACAAATATTACGGCTGTTAAAAGCGAAAATAACAAAACCTTAGTTTTGCTGAAATACTTTAACAGTCTTTTTACCGTACTCTTGGTATCAGCAGGTTTTTCTATTGCAAGTCCCATTGCACCGGGACCGCGTCTGCCGCCGGGACGGAAGTTTATTGAAGGGGAGTCCCCTTTTTTTTCACCTGTATTAAATTTTATATATTGGTGGTTTGGGTGTTTTTCAAAGCCTTTGGGAAGGTCGGTTCTGTTTTCGTTATTCATTCTTCGTCGCCCCCTTCCTTAAGCTGTGAGTTGTAAATATCACGGTATATTTCTGAGGTTTTCATAAGCTCCTTATGAGTTCCGAGTGCCGCAATTTTTCCGTGGTCAAGCACAGCTATTCGGTCAGCGCCCTTTATGGAGGCTATACGTTGCGCTATAATAATTTTTGTTGTGTCGGGACAGTCTCTGTTCAGTGCCTCGTAAAGTTTCGCCTCTGTTTTTAAGTCAAGTGCGCTTGTAGAATCGTCAAATATAAGAATTTCGCTGTTTTTTAATACTGCTCGGGATATTGATATTCTCTGCTTTTGCCCACCTGATAGGGAATGACCGCCCTCGGATACAAGGGTGTGGTACCCATATTCAGAGGAGCAGATAAAGTCGTCTGCCTGAGCAATCTCGGCAGCTTTCTTTATTTCCCAAGGTGTTGCTTTATCTTTGCCCCATCTGATATTTGCTTCTATAGGTCTTGAATAAAGTTCTGCCTTTTGAAGAACGATTGCAATTTTGTTTCTTAGTGTTTCCAGAGTATAATTTTTTACATTTATTCCGTCAACAAGTATTTCTCCTTGGTCTGCATCGTAAAAACGGGGTATCAGATTAACAAGCGAAGACTTTCCGCATCCCGTAGCACCGATAATTGCCAGTGTTTCACCGGGATTCACGGTGAATGTTATGTTTTCAAGAACATTTTGTCCCGAGGTGTTGGGGTACGCAAAGCTGACATTTTTAAATTCTATTTTGCCTTTTTGCTCTGTTTCACCCAAAAACTTTCCGTCAAATATAATTTCGGGGCAGTTAAGGACGTCATTAATTCTGTCTGCCGATGCTTTTGCTCTTGTAAATGTCTGGAATATGTTTGCCATAAAGGTTATGCCGTGGAGTATCTGCGCAAGGTATGTAATGGCAGCCATAATGCGTCCCGGTGTCATATCACCGCCTGCTTTAAAAGTAAGACCGCCAACGAGAATAACGGCAACTATACAAATGTTCAGCACTATATTCATACATGGGCCCATAAATGCAAGCAGACTCTGTACTCTAAGGTTTATTTCGCATAGCTCGGTGTTTGCTTTGTTAAAGCGGTTAAGCTCATATTCTTCTTTTACATAAGCCTTGACAACGCGCGCGCCTGCAACATCTTCTTGCATAACATTGTTTATACCGTCAAGTTTTTTTTGAACAACAGCAAACATAGGTGATGCTTTTTTCAAAAAGAAGGATACAAAAAATATAACAAACGGCAGACCGCAGGCAGCGATAAGAGCAAACTTAGGGGACTGCTTGTATAGCATGAAAATACCGCCAACAAACAAAACCGTGTTACGCACAAAGCCTCTTACTGCCATCATAACCATATTCTGAACTTGAGTTACATCGTTTGTAAGCCTTGTTACAAGTGAACCGGTGGATATTTTGTCGGTCTGCTGAAAGGACAGTTTCATTATGCGGGAAAACAGATCTTTGCGCAGATCATTTCCAAATTGCTGTGCCGCAAGGTTTGCAAAAACTCCGCACAGCATACCGCATACACCGCCGAACAGTACAAGAACTATCATTTTTATACCGACAGTCAATACAAGTCCGATATTGTTTTTTAATACACCGTTGTCAACAATATTTCTCATAAGATCAGGCTGAAGAAGATCCATTGAGACCTCGCCTACCATGAAAAGAGGGGCTATCAGGCAGAATATCCAATATTTTTTTAAATATTTCAGCATATTATAGTTCCTCCTTTATAACCTTAAAAATGTTATCCAGCAGTGCGATTGTTTCATTTTCTTTTTCAAGACCGATAATGTTTGTTATAATATCGTCTGATTTGCGCAGTCTTTCACGCAAAAGCTGTGATTTTTCTATACCCTTTTCGGTAAGAAAAAGCTTTGTATATCTTCTGTCGCTTTCGTCGGTCTCCATGCTAATATAGCCGTTTGACTGCATTTCCTTTACCGTCTGGTTTACAGCTGCAGTTGTCTTATTTGAAAATTCCGCAAGTGCTTTCTGATTTGCGCCCGGATTACGGGACAGAAACATTATAATAGTCCTGTATGAATCGGGAATACCCACCTCAAGCGCGCATTTGCGCATATGGTTTACCCATTCCTTGTGTGTCCTTGACAATGCCATCATCAAGGTTCTTCTGTTGTCTTCCGTCTTAACACACCTTCCTTTTAACTTAAGAAATAATTAATATCTTAATTAATTATATACATGCTTTAACATTTGTCAATAGAAATATAAAATTTTAACGGAAACATTGACTTTTATTATAATAATTGGTATAATATGTTTGCAACACAATTAAATATAAGTCACTAAACAGAGAAGGTTTTTTTATTTTTGGTAAAAACACATTCTCTTTTTAAACTTTTCTCTATGTGATTTGTTTAATTGTGTTGCAGCAATAGAGCTATGTGTTTTTCGGTGCGTAGCTTCGGTTGCGCACTTTTTATTGTTTGGGCAATAAAAAGTGATTAACATACTCCGATTGCTGCGGCGCAATATCTAAAAAAGAAACAAGTACAGCAGATTCTCTCTGCGTTCTTAGCGGAGAATTAGCAGCACGAAAATTTCGGCAGAGATATTGTTTTCTCTGCCGATTTGTGTTATAATGGAATAAGTGATGAAAATGGATAACGAAAAAGAGTTGCCGAAAAGAAGGCATCCTCGACTTGATCATTATGATTATAGCTCCGCAGGTGCATATTTTGTTACGATATGTACGCAAAACAGAAGGTGCATACTATCTCGCATCGTAGGGCGGGGGCTTGCTCCCGCCGAAACAGACGAAATTGAGTACACTACGTTTGGAAAGATTGCGGAGGAGCAATTATTCTTACTCGAAGATCGCTATCCTTGCCTTTCGGTTGACAGATACATAATTATGCCAAAGCACATTCACGTTATTTTGGTTTTGGAGGGCGATGCGGCGGGAGCAAGCCCCCGCCCTACGATCATGGATGCGATTTGTGCGTATAAATCACTGACAACAAGAGAATGTAAAAAGGTTGGAATGGCAGAAAAATTATTTCAAACATCTTTTTATGAGCATGTAATTCGTGGCCGCGAGGACTATGAAAAACACGTTAAATACATCTACGAAAACCCCATTCGTTGGTACTACGACGAATTATACGCCGAAGAATAGGGGTATGGGCTTTGCCCGATGCCTTTGTAATACAAAGGCGAAACTGGCGATAAACAAAAAGTTCTTAACGGAGGAGTGGTCAATGAAAAAATATACTTCTTGTGCAACAAAATGGTTGGCACTTGTGGTAATAATCAGTTCACTGATTTTGTTGACTGGCATTATTTTTATTATTGTTAAATATTCAAATGTTGACGTACAAATTGGATTAACTGTGATCGGAGGCTTTATGAGCATTCTTTTCATCTGCTGTTTTTTTGCGGAAAAAAGCAGATGGTTAACAATAGATGCTAATGAAATTGTTTTGCCAAGAGGTGCAGATTATAACGGTAAAATGTCTTTCAAAAAAACAGTTGTAAGAATAGACGAAATCACTTCTGTTGAAAGTGAATTTCACAAAGGTGATAAAATCATTACGGGAGACTGTTTCTTTTATACATTGAAATTAAAAGACGGCACAAAAATCAAATTTACTCTTTTTGCTTATGGCAAAAAAGCAGAAAAGGAAATTATTGAAACAATAAAAAATTGCATTTAATAATTTCTGAGTTATTGAATAGAAAAATCCCCCGACAGATTTTCAAAATCAGTCGGGGTTGCTCTTTGTTTACTGCATATCATTTTATTCGTAGGGGTGTTCTGTGAACGCCTGCGGGCGAACACAGTTCGCCCCT
>JAZRIJ010000057.1:0-4195 GCA_045645205.1 Eubacteriales bacterium | reverse complement strand
TGTGGACAGACTTCTTACTCTTGTTGACACTGACGGAGAAAACTATCACCACGGTGGTGTTTATCCGAATCTATTTGATGCACATCCTCCCTTCCAGATTGACGGCAATTTCGGTGCACTCAGCGGTATCTGTGAAATGCTTTTACAGTCTGACAGCGAAAACATTTATCTGCTTCCTGCTCTTCCCGACAAATGGAAAAACGGCTCTGTCAAGGGCCTGGCTGCAAAGGGAAATGTTACTTTAGATATTGAATGGGCAGACGGCAAGGTAACAGATTATACTATTCACGGAAACAGCGAAAAGCTAAATATTATAAAATGCAAATAAACAATTAATTTAAGGAGAAACCTATGGAAAAATATCTTATCAACCCTAATCAGAAAATCAGTAAAATCAACAAAGAGATTTACGGTCACTTTTCGGAGCATCTCGGCAGATGTATTTACGAGGGGCTTTATGTCGGTGAGGACTCCCCTATCCCTAATGTCAATGGTATGAGAAAAGATGTTGTTGATGCTCTCAAGGATATGGGCATTCCCGTACTGCGTTGGCCCGGCGGTTGCTTTGCTGATGAGTACCATTGGAAAGACGGCATCGGCCCAAAAGAAAGCAGAAAAAAGATGATTAACACCCATTGGGGCGGTGTTGTTGAAGACAACAGCTTCGGTACTCACGAGTTTTTTGAACTTTGTGAACAGCTCGGCTGTGAAGCTTATGTCAATGGCAATGTTGGCTCAGGCACAGTTCAGGAAATGAGCGAATGGACCGAATATATGACCTTTGACGGTGTATCTCCTATGGCTGATCTTCGTAAGGCTAATGGCAGAGAGAAACCTTGGAAAGTAAAATATTTCGGTGTTGGTAACGAAAACTGGGGCTGTGGAGGTAATATGCACCCTGAGTTTTACGCTGACGAATACAGACGCTATGAAACCTATGTCCGTGATTATGACAGCAACAACCGTATTTTCAGAATTGCCTGCGGTGCAAACGCTTTCGACTACAACTGGACAGATGTACTTATGAAAAAAGCAGCGTGGCGTATGAACGGCCTGTCACTTCACTATTACACTCTCCCCGGTGATTGGGGCAATAAGGGTAAAGCTCTCAGCTTCACCAAAGATGAGTACTATACTACCATCGAAAAAGCTTACAAAATGGAAGAGCTCGTACGCCGTCACGGTGATATTATGAATCGCTACGACCCTGACAAGAGAATCGCTATGATAGTTGACGAATGGGGTACCTGGTACGATGTTGAAGAGGGTACAAATCCCGGCTTCCTTTATCAGCAGAACACTATGAGAGATGCTATTGTTGCAGGTCTTACCCTTAATATTTTCAACAAGCACTCTGACAGAATCAAAATGGCAAACATTGCTCAGACTATAAACGTGCTTCAGGCTGTGGCTCTTACCGACGGCGAGGATATGCTTCTTACTCCCACATATCACATTTTCAAAATGTATAAGGACCATCAGGAAAACACACTCCTCGGCTCATATATCACTACTCCCAACCTTGCCGACAAGGGTACCCTGCCTAAACTTATAGAAAGTGCTTCAGTTAAAGAAGACGGTACTATTATTGCAACTGTAGTCAACACATCTGCTGATGAGAGTGCAGACATTCACTGTCAGATAGCAGACTTTAATCTCAAAGATCTTTCAGCAGAAATTCTCACAGGCGACATCCACGACTACAACAGCTTTGAGAACAAGAATGTAGCCTACACAAAAGCTTTCAGCGATTACGAAATCCTCGCAGATGGATTCAAAACTACAATCCCTCCCTGCTCAGTTGCAAAGTTCGTGATTAAATAATATGGCAGAATGTAAAAGATGTCTGCTTCACGAGGCAGCAGAAGAGGATACACTCAAAAGCATAAAGGAGCGAATTGACAAGCTCTCCGAAAAAGAAAGGGCACCCGATGAGCTTTACGAAAAGAGGCTCAGCGAGTGCAAAAGTTGCGACAATCTCATATCAGGTGTATGTATGAAATGCGGTTGCTATGTGGAATTCAGAGCAGCGTTTAAAAAGAATAACTGTCCCAATGTGAAAGACAGAAGATGGTGAATATAGTAAAAGTACCTACCAGAACGGCAGGTACTTTGTTTTTTAACAAGATAATCATCTTACTTATTTGCAATCAATAAAGATTTTTTCTTTTCTGTGGCCATCCTTTATACCCCTGCAAGTGAAGTTTTCAATTTTGAGATTTCGGCAGTGTCTTGCCCATATGCCATAAGCGGGAAGATTTCTGAATCTCCAGCACTCAGGATAAACCTTTGTATATTCGGGGATAAAAAGTCGGTTATCTTTAATCTCTATGGCATCACGATAAGTTATATCGAAGTTTTTGAGAGTTACATCAGTACAATACTTTGTCTTAAGCTTTTGTTTGTAACCTGCAACGATTACAGGAAGCTCTACATTTGTAGCCTTTATATCTTCAACTGTTATATTATACATTTCGCTCTTGCCGTCAAAAATGTTTTTGCCTACGGGCTTTTCATCACCCGCCTCTTTGACGATTTCTGTTTTGTTTGCAGTTGCAGAAGTAACCTCTGCAGCTCGGTTACGGTTACCTAAACGAATAAACAACGGACAAGTACATCTGTCCATAGTTATATTTTTAACTTTCACATCGTGTACCTTAGCACCATCACAAGCCTCGATTGATACCCCCGAAACAGCACCGGGATAAAGGTCTGTCATCAGGAAGGTGCAATCCTCGACAGTAACATCATAAACATCATAGGTTGTTTCTGTGCCGATTTTGAAGCAGTTTGTTCTTGAGATAACCTCGCAGTTTCTCACAGTGATACCGTGCATTTCTTTCTCACAGCCACACCAGATAGCATTTTTGAGTACAATTCCGTCATCAGCTGTAGACACAAAGCAGTGGTCGATTTCTACATTACTGCTACCTGCAATATCAAAGCCGTCGGAGTTTGCAACATTTCGGTTATTCCATATAACAGTATCAGTGATTTTCACACCATCACACACGAGCATTTTATATGTCCACCAAGGCGAGTCTTCAAAAATGATGTTGTGTATCTTAATATTTCTGCATTTTTCAGTAAGAAGAATCGAGCCATATTTTGACTTGTGAGCAAAGCGAATCTGAGCACGATAATCCTGACGCATCTTAATAACATCGATTACAGGTGAAGGAGTAAACATATTTTCACTGACGGGCTTAAGACCAAAAAGAGTACCATTGCCAATAAGCTTGCCACCACCGGTTATGGAAATATTATCACAGTCAAAGGCATAAATCAGAGCGTTATGTTTGTATCCTTTACCACTTGTGTTAGCCGAAAGCGAGCTATCTTTATCGATGAATAATGTCACATTACTGCGAAGAAAAATTGTTGTAGTTATATACATACCGCCACTGATTAAAACAGTACCGCCACCGTCTTTATGGCATTTGTCTATAGCCTGCTGAATGGCTTTCGCATTGGCTTCATCAGTTGCATTTATATCAGCACCATAATCTCTGATGTCGTAGCAATTGTCGGGTGCTTGTTGTGTAAAATCGATATATTTTTCCAAGGGGTAATAGGATGAATAGTCGCCCTCTCGCACCTCGGTATAAGGCTCCCCTGTTGTTACACGAAGATCCTTTCCAAATAATAAGGTGTTCAGCTTATCAAATATGTTTCGTTTTGTTTTCATATATTGCCTCGCAAATTAAATTGTTTTATGTAATTTTATCATATTTTCACTAAAAAATAAATAGGTAAATTAAGTGGAAATATTTATGGAGAAAAAATTATTTTATAATGTTAACGATATAATTGAACTTTATGGAGTTAAGAAAAGCTCAGCATACAGACTCATACAGGAGCTTAATGAAGAATTAAGCAAAATTGGTTTTTATACACAAAAAGGCGTGTAAATGCCGAACACTTCAGAAAAAGAGTATATATTTGATGTAAATAGTAGAAACACCGTCGGGGATTAACTTCCTCGACGGTATTTTTTTACGCTCTAAACCATTAACGAAATATGGATAAATTATGAAAAGGAATTGTGCCCTGTGGCTTCGTGTATCAAATTAAAAACAAAAGTCCCGAAACCCTTGTAAAATAAAGGGTTTCGGGTTTAAGGTCATTATTCCCACTCAATTGTGCCGATTGGCTTCGGGGTGAGATCGAAGAGAACACGGTTAATGCCGTCAAC
>JAZRIJ010000056.1:0-3273 GCA_045645205.1 Eubacteriales bacterium | reverse complement strand
AATAAATTCCTGAAAGAATTTATAAAATATGTTACGGCTTATGGTGGGATTTCACTTGATACGAAGTATCCGATTTCATAATCCGTATGCCAATAACGGATGGCTGTTATAGAAAGATAAAAACGGTATCTGCCATACTGTTGTCATATAAGATTTCTTATAATATTGAATATTGCTATTCCAAGCACAAGCAATTGAACACAGTTGAATGCTTTTTCAACGGTTTTTTCACTGCATTTTTTGTTAAGTCCAGCACCGATAAATCCACCAAAAATCGCACCGATAATCATAAGTGGCGCAATTGACAGGTCAAAATTTGAAAAGCCCGTTGTGAGTGCCACTGTTGTAAGTTTTGAAATCTGTGCAAACAGAATTGTAACAAGCGAACACACTGTTGCTGTTTTTGTGTTCACAGAGAATAAGAAAATTATGAGTGCAACATTGATAGGACCGCCACCGATACCTAAAAATGATGAACAAACACCGAGAAAAACACCTACTGCAAGGGAAACAAATACGCCATCCCATTCCTTGCCTTTGATTTTTCGTTTGTTTTTCATATAAAGGAATACACACAGAACAAGTACCGTCAATACACAATTTTGCACAACGGTTACAACAGAGTTGGCATTAAATAAATTCACAATAAATGTGAGTAGTTTTTCACCTAAAAATCCACCTGCAACGGAGCCTATCCCCAACGGTATTGCATTTTTATATGGAATTTCTGTTTTGGCTTTAATCTGTTTCAGGACAGACACAATAGCCATCGAAAAGACAGTTATTGATGAAACAATACCAATGGTTTTCACATCATAATCACCTAAAACATCCATAAGTGGCTTGATGATTACGCCGCCACCCATTCCTGTAAGTGAACCTACAGTTGTAGCAAAAAGTGCTAACAGAAAATAGACAAAAAACTGCAAAAAAACACCCCCATAAACTCTTACTTTTAAATTAATTATATCCCCGAACAAAATAAAAAGCAACGGCCGATGTAATTGCCAGTAGGACATGATAAATTATTATACTATTTTGTATAATTTAATTCAAGTGCAAAACAGAATAGATATACATACAGCCCTTATAATAGGACTTAAAAAAGACGAAAATACGGTTTCGTCCACCAAAATGAAATTTCGTCCAGCTGAGGTGGATTTTGTCCATTGAAATGCACTTTCGTCCAGTAAAGCGTATTTTCGTCCGTTAAAGTGCTTTTTCGTCCACCTGGAATTTTTGTATCAAAATACTACATAAAACAAAAATGAAGCAAAACAGTAAAAAAGGTCGGAATTCGAACCGCACTTGTTCGATTACGTTTCTTGAGACCCCTTCGATACAGTTTTGTGTTCTAAAACCTATTGTAAAATTTTGAATATATGATATAATAGTATCCCTTTTCATTGGAAACTGCATTATTATAGATATAATTGAGGCGAAAGGGAAAAACAAATCAATTTTCGTAGGTGTGAATATATGACTTGGTTTCTTTTAACATTATCCTGCATTTTTTTGTGGGGTCTTACAGATATTCTTTTTAAAAAATCTTTAGATCGTTCCGACCCATTGTCGCAGTTCAAAACTTTTACATGGGTTGGTTTAGTAATGGCACTGGCCTGTATTGTAATGATAGTTTGTTCGGATACCCTGATTGATTCCATCAGATTGCTCTCTGACAATCTATACCTTATTCCTTTGTGTGTATTTTATGTAATAGCTATGTTCTTTGGCCTTTTGGGCACAAAGCATCTTGATATATCGGTCGTATCTCCACTTGAAAATATTGACGGGGCAATTGCAGCGATAATGCTGTACTTGTTTTTCCTGTTTACAGGCAGTGATCACGTAATTGACAAAGTTGGATTTGTAGATGTTGTCGGTACTGTTGCTATTGTGGTGGGTGTTGTTCTTCTCGGAATTCAGGAGCATAAATTATCCAAGCAAGAAACTAATCTTGAACGAGATAAAAAGAAACACCGTCTTGGTGCTGTTGCTCTGATATTTCCCATTATTTACAATCTTGTAGATGCAGTTTCGATGGTAGCGATGGGCATTACAGTTTCAGAAGAAACCGACGTTTCCATCCCGGATATTGACTTTTTTATTTTTGAAAGCCTTGGATTTGTGGTAGCGTCTGTATTTGTGTGGTTATATATGCTGATAGCTAAAAAACACATGTACAATCCCTTCAGGAAAACAGAACGCTCCCGATGCGGTGCTGCAGTTGGTGAAACCTTAGGAACAATCGCGTTTACTTTCGCTGTGGGACTTAATCCGATACTCACAGCACCTATTACATCATCTTATTGTATTGTAACAATCGTATTAGCTCGTTTTTTGTTAAAAGAACGGTTGACAAAAAAACAGTATCTGAGCTTGGCGCTCCTGGTGATCGGCATTGCTTTGCTCGGAGTTTCTGAAATCTTTAAAGTGTAGGAGGGTAACTATGGGTAATAAATCCGGCTACAGACAACAAGAAAATTTATCCATTGCTCAATTTTTAGCAGAACTACCTTCTTTTATTGCAGTTTTGGTTTCAGCTATTCTTTCTAAGAATTTGCTTGTTTATATTGATTTGCTTGACTCGTTCATGTATCTCATTAGTCTTGGATTGATTGTGCTTCTTTCCAAAAAATTGAGAAAAGATTTGAGATATGAATATAACTATGGTGTAGGAAAAATAGAAGCAATTTCTTCGTTGTTTTGCGACGGCATGGCTTTTTTGGGGTTGCTGTTCACGCTCGGACTTTCAGTTCATGCAATCATAGTCCCTGAACAGCCGAATGATTTTGTAATTGCCGTAGTAGGTCTTAAGGTAATAAATGTAAGTTTTGATGCGGCTTTCTTTGTTAAACAGCGTAAAATAACCAAGATTCACAATAGTGCGATTTCTAAAGCCAATTATGCTGAAGCTCTTTCCTCACTGTTGTTTGACAGTGTTACATTGATTTCGCTTTTTGCAATATGGTTGCTTCGGGAAAACACCGTTGGAGTATATATTTCACCTGTTATCAGTATTTTCGTTGCGATTTGTTTGCTGTTCGGATATTTCAAGCGTACACGACAGGCATTGAGTGAACTAACGGACAAGACGCTTCCGGAAGAAGATCAAATGAAGATACTGAATATATTGACCCGTTATTATGATAACTACTCGCAGTTTTATTCCGTCAATTCACATAAGAGTGGCGATGTCACAAGGATAGATATACATATTTCTTTTGAGAACAACACCACTTTTGAAGAAATTATAATGCAAAAAAAGCAGAT
>JAZRIJ010000055.1:0-15061 GCA_045645205.1 Eubacteriales bacterium | reverse complement strand
TACAGCAAATACAAATACTATTATTACCGCAAGCAATATAACAGGTCTTATCCACCACGATAAAATACAGAATATTATACCTGCAGGAAGGGCAGTCTTGCTATGGCTGTTTTTTAAGGATTGTTGTTCAAAAACATTTTTTTTGCATCCAAAAGCTCGAAACACAACCAAACTTGCCACCCTGCTGTTGCATACAGCATTATTCAACGTTGCCGACGAAAACATCAGCGGAATCGATATCAAAATAAACATAACTGATGTAAATATATCGAGAAATGACATTTTTGACATATTCAGCCCGTAAGATTTAAAAAGATGTATAAGCAAAAATCCAATACCGGAGGTTATTGCAAACAGCCCGTACACATTAAGCTTCGTGTACAGCCAGCCCTGCAGATATCCGTGTATTTTTTCAAGCAGAAAGCTTTGAGACACAAGCCTTGACACGTTTCTTTTCAAAGGGCGGAAAAACCTTTTACCGAGGTTTAACCTATCGAACATACGGAATATAAAGCTTTTTTCCACGGCATCCTCATCATAAGAGGTAAACAGTCTGCCCGTTATACTGCATTCAGCCTTGTCATACAAAAAGGATGCAAGCTTAATAAAAAGTGCCAATATCTTGCTTCGGGCAAACAACGCCTTCATTTTCTTTTTACTGCTCTTTTTAACCGACAACCGCATCACCTCCCGCCATTTATTTATTATCTAAGTCTATATAAGATCCGGTCTGTTCTTTTTTGTTAATTCAACGGCAGCCTTGTACCGCCATTTGCGTATTTCTTCATGGTTTCCCGAAAGAAGAACATCGGGAACCTTTCTGCCCATAAATTCGATTGGCCGTGTGTATTGGGGATATTCCAGCATACCGCCTGCAATACTCTCATTTTCGAAACACTCAGGGTCAGACAATACTCCGTCTATCATACGGGATATGCAGTCAACAAATATGCAGGCAGGCAGCTCTCCCCCCGTTAAAACATAGTCGCCGATCGATATTTCATCGTCAACGATCTCTTCTACTATACGGCGGTCAACCCCCTCATAATGTCCGCAAAGAATTATTACCTGCTCACAATCCAAATATTCCTTTGCAATACTCTGTGTCAGCACTCTGCCTTGCGGAGACATATAAACCGTCTTTCTCTTTTTTAAGCCTGTGTTGTCTGTGATATTCTTCCAGCAACGGTAGATCGGCGGAGCGGACATAAGCATCCCCATTCCACCGCCGCAAGGAGTGTCGTCAACACGCCTGTGCCTGTCCTCGGAAAAATCTCTTATATTGTGTGAATATATTTCGACAGCACCCTTATTTTGCGCGCGTCCTATTATACTCTCTCCTAAAATGCTGTCCGTCATCTCCGGGAAAAGCGTCATTATATCAAACCTCATCAAACATTCCCTCAATAGGCTTTACAAAAATGCCCTCTTCCAAAGAGATCTTCTTTACAAATTCCTCAACCGCAGGGATAAGAACCTCTCCCTTGTCGGTGGATACGGTATATATATCATGTATGCCGTATTGCATAACATCCTTTAACTTGCCGTAAACTGTGCCGCTGTCAACATCAATAACCTCAAGTCCGATAAGATCGGCAATAAAAAACGAACCTTCATCATGTTCAATATCGTTTCTGTCGGCATATATTACTTCCTCACGAAGAGCATTTGCCTTGTCAAAATCATCAATACCCTCAAGCTTTATTAAAACCATACCCTTATGAACGGAGCATTTTTCTATCTTTATCTTTTGATATTCTCCTCGAATCTTACGGTAAATGGTATTCAATTTTGTTACCACTTCAGGACTGTCGCTCCAGGTCTGAGCCTTAACATCGCCCCTGAAGCCGTGGGTGTTTACTATCTTTCCTATCTGCAAATACTTTTCCATATATGTCTGCTCCTGCTAAAAAAGGTATCATATATTTTATTATATCACACCTCGCAAAAACATTCAAGTGCGGATTTAAAATTATTGGAGAAATAAGATTTGTAGTAAACTTTAAATCAGACTATGAAAAAAATTACCACAGACATTTTATATATGTCTATGGTAGTATATTTTATTTTACTTTCATACCAGCTAACATTTCATAAGGTATTTCCGTTTCAAAATGTCCTCCTACGGAATGCGAAACCGTATAACTTATAACCAAGCTGTCAGCGCCAAAGTACGCACAAACCTCATCACCGCTTTTCAATTCCCGCTCAAACATCTCATATGAACAAAGGAAGTCCGAGAAATCTCCCCACTCTTCCGGATATACACCGCCTATGGCTTTTTCGGCTATCGTCTTTACCGAAATATCGGTGAAAATATCGTACATATCTTTGTTTATGTTGTAAACCTCCGAAAATGCAACCTCACGTTTGTTTTTTAAGTCATAGTTCAATGTAAACAATATATTGTTCGAATGCGCGGCAGTCTTACAGTTATACATTCCCTCAAAGAATATGCTCACAAAATCATCGGATATATAACCAATATAATAATCTAAATCAATAAGATAACCTCTGTATTCAATTTTGTGCGGTTCTGCCGGCACTTTGTCAACACGTTCTATGTTTAATTCCAAATCGCAGTTTTTTAAAAAATACTGCCTTATCTTTTTCTCAACCGCCTCATTAACTGCCTCATCTTCAAACAAAGGGATATCTATAACAAAAATATTTTTCTCTGTTTGTTCAAATAAATAAGTTGATTTTTTATACTTTTGTTTCGACTTAAATTCAGATTTATATTTGAACTCAACTTCGGATTCTTCTACTGAAACATTTTTTTCGCTGTTGCACTCCATATTATACTGCAAATACTTTATATATAACACACGCTGACGTACTGCTCCGCGGTATTCGCAAGTATATTCCAATGGAAATATGCTTCCGGGATGTATACCGTATTCATTATTACTGAATACTCCGCCTATTAACTCAAAATAATTTTTTAAATTTTTCTCCCATTCTGCTTGAATTTGCTCAAACTTTTTTCTATCTTCAGCATTTAACAGTTTGGAAAAATTTTCACAAGAAAACTCTAACTCATCCAACCAAATATTCGTATATTTTTGTTCATGCATTATCATTCCCGGTGTTGTGCTGCTGCTTTCATCCATTCGATAGTCAAAATCAATCGGGTTATCCTTAACTGCCATATAAAAGCTGTACTGCGTTTCGGATCCAAAATAAAATCCGCCTAAATTATCTAACCATTTTTCTATTTCTTCAAGCTCAAATGTTTCTTCAAGAGAAAATATTTCTGTTACATCAGTATAATTTTGTCCGGCCAAATATGTAACTGCAATACTTTTACCGTCATTTACAAATTCAACATTAGTTATAGCTTCAATAGCCGCAGATAACTCATTTTCAAAATCAGAAAATTCTCTGTAATACTTCGTTTTGTCAAAGATATCCCTAACAACGACCCTATCACTTTGACAGTATGCAACCAAACCTTTGTTTTGATCTAAAACCCAATAAAAATCTTCTGAAAACAAATCATTTTCTGTGTCATAGTAATATGTCCATCTCGTGCTTGCTCCGGTGCCTGCCGACATGCTGTATTTTATATACCTATCCTCAATAACCTCAACCTCCGCCGGTCTTGATACAGGTCCTTCTGTTTTTATTAATTTGCCGTAATTATTATAAAAATAACAGTAAGAAAAAAAGTTGACTAAAACAAATTTATGGTTATCGCTCTCGCTTATTATTTCATATCTTTCCACACAGTTTGCCGCTTTAAATTCAATTCCGCAAGATAAAGAATAGTCCTTTATATTTTCAGCATCCCACTCGGGATAAAATGCAACAAGCTCAGAAAAATCGAATTCTGTCAATACTTTTCTGTCATCATCTCCATCTTTAATATAATATATATCGGGACCGTCTGTACCGAATTCACGTACGGTTGTAAGTGTCTGACTGTTCTTTTCAAGCTTTTGTATTTTGTAAATCGTATAGTCCGCACCGCCGCTCGATATGGTATAAATTTCACCTGTATTCAACACCATTGCGTTATGCCTATACCAAAATGAATCCAAAAGGTACGGCTGTCCATCCTTTAACGTATATATTGCTAAAACAAAATAATCTTCCCGAAGCAATATAAGCTCGTCAATCCCGTCGTCATTTAGATCTTTTATACAGTAACCGTAAGACTCCCTTGTAGGCTTTTCTATTACGTTCAATGCATCGAATACCATAGAACCGAACTTATACTGCAAATTGCTTCCGGCAAAATCTTCAAGGGGCATAGAAAACAGACCGTTTATCCATTCATTATAGTCCTCAAAAATAAACCTATTATAAATTGCTTCGCTTTGGGATATTTTGTCTGTTTCAACATACACTACAGCTTCATTGTAGTTTACTTTGACATTTACCTCCCAATCCACAAAGTGCTTCATATTAGCTCTGAAAGTATTGTTGTCCAAAAAGACTTCTTTACCCACAACATCAAATATTCCGTGTGTACTTCCCGGAGGAATGGTAAAAATATTAGAATTACTACCTTGAGCAATAAGCTCGGGAACAGACAAATCAAGATAAAATTTTTTATCCCGCCATATTATATCGGCTGTCGTATCATTCTCCCACGACACTGAAAAACCTGCCAGTTGCATCAACTTCAACACAGGCAATTTCGCGTAATTATCGTAATAAATAACAATATTATCCGAAACTGCTTCCCCGTTCCAATATAATGTTCCGTTTTCGATATATTCAATGTTTTGTATTTCTTCGTTATTGCATCCTGATAAAGCACATAATAAAAATAAAATTAATAAAAACCATATCACTCTTTTCATTGCCTATAATCCTCCTAATCACTTAAATTACATATTCATTTTCTCACTATAATTCTACTATATCCAACACAAAAAAGCAAGGAGCGCTTCCTTGCTTTCCATATTTCTACATTTTATATAAATGCAGTCACGGAAAATGTAATATTTTCCACAAAATTACATTTTATTTTGTTTCTTTCTTCATTGCGTTCAGCTCTTGCATAAAGCTTTCAATGTCATTGAAGTTACGGTAAACAGATGCGTATCTAACATATGAAACTTCGTCAATATCACGGAGTTTTTCAAGTACGCGCCTTCCTATTTCGGCTGTATGTACTTCTGTCTGAAAGGAGTTTCGCAGGTCAACCTCAATTTCGGTTATAATTCGTTCCATATCCTCAACCGTTATCATAGAACGCTTATAGCACGCTTTGTCAAGTCCGTTCAAAATCTTGCTTCTGTCAAAAATCTGTCTTGTGCCGTTTTTCTTAATTACGATTATCGGCACTTTTTCATGTACCTCATAAGTAGTAAAACGTCTTCCGCAGGAAAGACATTCACGTCTTCTTCTGATCTCCGAATCGGTCGGACGGCTATCAATAACCTTACTGACCGTGTTTCCGCATACCGGGCATTTCATACTGTTTTCCCCCTTCTCACAATCACTCTTTTATTATCTACTTTTCAAAGTCCTCTGACAACGCACTTACCGCCTTGCTCGACAACCGCCTGCGCCGTCTCTTCAACATACTCTTTCGGATGCGGTTGTCCGCAGCCGTCAACCTGCCTGTACTGTTGCAAATAAAAATCGCTTTCTCCAACTATATTTTTTGATATTTCCAAAATATCTTCTTTAGTCAGCTCCGAGCAAAATGTCGTTCTGAACTCGTGATCAATTCCGCTTTGTTTTATATACTCAACTGTTCGGCATATATTATCGGTATTAATTTCACAGCCGCAAACAGCCGAATATTTCCCGATACCCGCTTTGATATCCATTGCAATATAGTCGATATATCCCTTTTCGCAAAGGTTTTTAAGCACATTAAGGTTAGTGCCGTTTGTATCAAGCTTGACCTTATATCCCATTTGTTTTACTTTTTCAACAAAGTTTTCAAGATCGGGTCGCAATGTCGGTTCACCGCCCGAAACCACAACACCCTTTAATATCCCTTTTCTTTTATTCAAATACTCTAACACCGTAATCTCGTCTATATCAGGAACATTCCCTGAAAGGATATGCTTATTGTGGCAATAACGGCAATTCATATTACACCCCGGTGTAAATACAACGCATGATATTATTTTCGGAAAATCCACAAACGATGTTTTTTGAAAACCTGCTATTTTCATTGTATATATCCTTAAATTTATTTAAAATACACACGTAATACAGAGATATGTATTGTACTATATTAATCATCTCTGTTGTTATTTTATCATAATATCCGGGCGCCTACAATAAAACACCCGGATATAAAATTAATGTTTTTAAATTACAAACTTCTTTCTAAGCAAATATTCTTCTTTTTTACCCTTGTTGTAGTTCTGAACGGGACGGAGATATCCCACAACTCTCGACCAAACCTCAGCTTCCTGTCCGCACTCGGGGCAGTTAAAGTGTTCGCCTACGATATATCCGTGGTCGGGGCAGATCGAGAAGGTTGGTGTCAGGGAAATATAGGGCATCTTGTACTTATCGAATACAGATCTGATAAGCTCCTTGCATACCTGAATATCTTCGATACGCTCACCGATATAGAGATGCTGAACAGTACCACCTGTGTAAAGGGACTGAAGCTCGTCCTGAAGCTCCATGCACTCAAATATATCGTCTGTATATTCAACAGGAAGCTGACTGGAATTTGTATAGAACGGTTCTTCCTGGCCTGCCTGAATAATATCTGGATACATCTCATGGTCAAGTCTTGCAAGACGGTATGTCGTACCCTCTGCAGGTGTTGCTTCAAGATTGTAAGAATGACCTGTCTCTTCTTGAAATTGACTCATAAGGTCGCGAAGATAATTCATTACTTCAATTGAGAAGTTCTTGCCCTCTTTGCTTCCAATATCAACGCCAAGGAAATTCAAGCAACACTCATTCATACCAACCAATCCAATGGTATTAAAGTGATTTGTCCAGTATTCTCCCGTGCGTGCCTTAATATTTCTCAGATAGTATGTTGAATAGGGATAAAGTCCCTTTTCTGACTGATGCTCAATTATTTTACGCTTGATTTCAAGAGATATTTTACCTATTCTTGCAATGTTTTCAAGTCTTTCAAAAAATTCTTCTTTTGTCTTGCTGAGATAACCTATTCTTGGCATATTTATAGTATAAACACCTATTGAACCTGTCATGGGATTAGACCCGAAAAGACCGCCGCCTCTTTTGCGAAGCTCTCTCTTATCAAGTCTAAGACGGCAACACATAGAAACCGCATCTTCGGGGGAAAGATCGGAGTTTACATAGTTTGCAAAGTAAGGAATACCATACTTGCAGGTTATCTTCATAAATTCATCAACAACGGGACTGTCCCACTCAAAGTCTTTTGTTATATTAATAGTGGGAATGGGGAACGTAAATACTCTTCCCTTTGCATCACCTTCAAGCATTACTGCGCAGAAAGCTTTGTTGAATATATCCATCTGCTCCTGAAAATCACCGTATGTCTTATCCTTGTACTGTCCGTGTATAATAACGGGCTCATTCTTAAGAGTATTTGGTACCTTAACGTCAAATGTAAGGTTAGAGAACGGGCACTGGAAGCCTACACGCGTAGGAACATTTATATTGAATATAAATTCCTGAATGCACTGCTTAACCTGTTCATATGTAAGATTGTCATAGTAAATAAAGGGCGCGCAATATGTATCAATAGAACTCCAAGCCTGTGCTCCTGCCGTTTCGCCCTGTGTTGTAAATGTAGAGTTAACTATCTGTCCGAGGAAAGAACGAAGATGTCCCGCAGGCTTGCTTTCCACCTTTCCACCGACACCGCCAAAACCGTCCATAAGGAGCTGTCTCAGATCCCAACCTGCACAGTAAGGACCGAAGAAACCAAGGTCATGAATATGAGCATCTCCGCTTTCATGAGCCTTTCTTACATCCTCGGGATATACTTCATAAAGCCAGTATTTCTTTGTGAAGGCTTCTCTGACATAGTTATTGAGACCGTTTACCGATCTCTGCATATTTGCATTTTCCTTGATAGACCAGTCCTTGTCGCCAAGGTAGTTACCAAACATATCAATTGTAGCGCCGATAAGGGAGTCTATTTCTCTTGCTTCTTTTCTCTTCTGGCGGTAAAGGATATAGGCCTTCGCAACAGATGCGTAACCGTTTTCAATGAGCACCTGTTCAACGATATCCTGAATACCTTCAACATCAGGCGTTGTATCCTTGTATTTTTCCTCTGCTTTTTCAATTACCGTCATTGTAAGACGTGTTGCATTTTTTTCAGAGCTCATTTCGCATGCCGCAAACGCATTACGTATTGCTTTTGTAATCTTTATCTCGTCAAAAAGCTCAACTCGTCCGTCTCTTTTTACAATATGTGTAAACATGTTTCCCCCTCCGAAATTATCATCATTTTATTGTTATTGCATCTATTATAACACAACACCAAATATTGTGTCAATACCTTCCGAAAACACAATATATTGTGTTAATTGATTTTTCGGTGTTTTGTCCGCCCCATCTTGCAGACAACGCAAAAAAGCTTGCTGCTATGCTGAATAATCATTTTTTTCGACAAATTTTTTGCTCATTTTTTCCGCCTCAAAAAAATCATTTCCACAATATGTAGGTGCAAAAAAATTTTCTGTTTTTCTTTTTGTTGATTTTCCACATATTGTATGTTATAATACTGTAACAAATTTTTATTAATGCGAGGTACAGTTATGATAAAGCATATCGTAATGTGGAGATTTAAAGAAGAGGCGGAAGGCAGAACGAAGCTTCAGAACATGGAGCTTGTAAGAGACAGACTTTATGCGCTCGTTCCCCTTGTTCCCCAAATCAAGAATATGGAGATTGGATTTGACTTCGGACATACACCTATGTCTTATGACATGATGCTTTACACCGAATTTGAAAGCAAAGAAGACCTCAACATTTACGCTGTTGACGGCGAGCACGCAAAGGTCAAGAAAATAGTTGCGGCAACAACAGAAGCGCGTGTCGTTCTCGACTATGAGGCATAAGCACAAAAAATAATCTCAAGGCGGTGATGGGTATCAACTCCGAAAGCTTGCAGTCTTTGACAAAAACAGAATATACAAGAACGGTTGACGTCATCGCTTTGGGGCTCTTGCTTCACACGGCGACGGCACAGCTGTCCCCCCGTGTCGGACTTGTCCTTGCCGGACTTTCCCGTGTTTTCGGCATATCCGAAAACACGGCTGCACACGAAAACCTTACCGAGATCATAGGTATTATACTATACGCTTTGATATTTCTTCTCCCCGCTTTTTTTATTTCGAAGCTTGCCCCCGTTAACAATAAAAAAATAGGATTCTCTCCTATATTGGGCAAATTTTACCTTTTTGCTTTGATTATGACACTGGGCATGGTCGCAATATCGGGACAGCTGACATTAAATATTCAAACACTGTTTCGCCATATAGGCATAGACTTCAGAAGCTATTCTCCGTATATTCCTGATGACATTTTCGGAATTATACTTGTTTTCATATCATCAAGTATTGTTCCTGCTGTGGTTGAAGAAATATTTTTCCGAAAAGTTATCCTCGAAAGACTTTTGCCTTACGGAATAAATTTTGCCGTGCTCGTATCGGCGGCGGCTTTTGCCCTTATGCACACAAATCCCACACAGACATTGTACCCCTTTGCAGCAGGACTGTTTTTAGGAATCATCACCGTAAAATGCGGCTCAGTTATACCTGCAATAACAGTTCATTTTGCAAACAATACTCTATCGCTTATTTACGTTATGATTGAAAAATATGCAAATGTATCTACAGCTAACATCATTATTTTTTCAACAGAAACTCTATTGGTTCTGTCTGCCGCCATTCTATTTATTATAATGTCAAAAAAAGGTTGGTTTATTTTAGAAACCGAAAGAAAATCTTGCGGCTTCTCACGCACAAAAACTCTTTTCCGTGTTTTCACATTTGCATATATTTTTTACACTGTCTTTTTGGCAATGAAATGGGTTTATATAATATGAGTAACGAGATAATACAAAAAAATGATGAATACTTTATGGGACTTGCAATAGAAGAAGCAAAAAAGGCTGCTAATATGGGCGAAGTTCCCGTCGGTGCTGTAGTGGTATGCGAAGGCAAGGTTATTTCTGCGGCTTACAACACCCGCGAGACCGAAAAAAATGCCCTGCACCACGCCGAAATAAAAGCGATTAACGAAGCGTGCAATACCTTGCACGGCTGGAGATTGCATAAATGCGACATTTACGTTACCCTTGAACCATGCCCTATGTGTGCAGGTGCTATCGTAAATGCCCGCATAAAAAGAGTCATATACGGTGCTTCGGATATGAAGGCAGGTGCATTCGGTTCTGTGTTTAATATGAACGATATGCCCCTTAATCACAAACCGGAAACAGTCTCCGGTGTTTGCGGAAATATATGCGCAAAGCTTTTATCCGATTTTTTTGCAAATCTTCGAAAAAATAAGTGAAAATTTGTTGGTATATTTAATGGAAAACATAAAAATATTATATGAAGATAAATACGTAACCGTTTGCATAAAGCCGCCTCTTATCTTGTCCCAACAAGACACAAAAGGCTCACCCGATATGATATCAGCATTGACAGAGCAGTTAAATACTGAACATAAAGTTATACACAGACTTGATTTCGGGGTAGGCGGAACTATGGTTTACGCAAAAAAAGACATTGCGGCATCAAATCTTTCCGAGGCTGTAAGAAATAAAGAGTTTCAAAAAGAATATCTTGCCGTAGTATGCGGAAAGCCTGAACAAAACGAAGGCATTTATAAAGACCTTTTGTTTAAAGATTCTTCAAAAAATAAGAGTTATGTCGTTGACCGTGTGCGAAAAGGCGTAAAGGAAGCAAGTCTTGAATATAAGGTGCTTGATACAAAAGAAACCGAAAAGGGCATATATTCCCTTGTGTGGATAAAACTGCATACAGGAAGAACACACCAAATAAGAGTACAGTTTGCATCAAGAAAAACTCCACTTTACGGAGACGGAAAGTACGGAAGCAAAACCTCGGACAAGATTACCGCGCTTTGGTCATATAAACTTACCTTTTTGCATCCGATAACCCAAAAAACAATAAGCCTTTCCAGTCTGCCTGCTCCTGTTTTCCCTTGGAATATTTTTAAAAACCGTACCGAATTACATTAATAATATGTGGACATTATAACTTGCATTTAGATATATCAACTAAAAATTAAATAAATATTATTTATTCTCTTGACTTTTATACTAAAAATTGTACAATGAATAATAGATATAAACGCAAATGCATAAAAATATTTTGTCAAAGACAAGAAAGAGGTATTGGTATGTCAAGGAAAACCTATAAAAAAGAAGTAAAAATTGGCATTTTTGGTCTTAGAAGAGGATCCCCCTTTATTAGAAATATGCAGAAAATCAAGGGTGTAAAGATTGTTGCCGTTTGTGAAATAAATGACGATGTTATCGAAAAAATAAAACCCAAGCTTCCCGAATACACAAAAATATTCCATGACTTTGACGAATTTATTGACAGTGGAATGGACGCCGTTGTTTTAGCAAATTTTTTCCACGAGCATGCACAATGCGCCATTAAAGCCCTCGAGAGAAAAATACACGTTTTGAGCGAAACCACAGCGGCAGCCACGTTAGGTGAATGTGTGCAGCTGTGCCGAGCAGTTGAAAAATCAAATTGCAAATATATGCTTGCCGCAAATTCAAGCTGGCATCCGGATGTACTTGCATTAAAAAAGCTTTATGAGGACGGAGAAATAGGCAAAGTCAGATATGCTGAAGCTGAATATCTCCACCCCGCCGAAGATATCCCCTCAGGTTTCACCAACAGAGATAAAAGCGCTTATACACATTGGAGAAGGTATCTGCCACGTACGTACTATAATATGCACTCGCTCGGAGTATTAATGAATATTACCGGCACTATGCCCAAAAAAGTATCTGGTGTAGCAGTATTTGCCCCCGATTATCAGGAATCGGTTTCACAGCCCTACGTTGGAGATATTACCGGTCTTTGCCTTGCAGAAATGGATAACGGAGCGCTGTTTAATGCTACAGGTTGCTCAGGTATAGGTCCTATAAGCAAATGGTTCAGACTTGCAGGAGATAAGGGAAATATTGAAAACCAGCGTTTTAAAAGAGGTATTGTTCGAGTCGACTATATGAAATATGCAATTCCCGATGGAGATGAAACCAAGGCAAGCCGAACATTTGAAGCTCCGCTTGCAGATTTCTACGATATATTTACCAAAGAAGAAGTAGAGTATGCAAACTTAGGCGACCCCTCACAGTCCGAACATGCAGGACATGTAGATTTCTGGATATGTCTCTACTTTATCAAATATCTGCGCGGAGAGGTCGAACCTTTCTTTAACGTTTACCGTTCAACAGCGCTTTCGGCGGCAGCTATCCTCTCTTGGAAAAGTATTCTGAACAACGGTAAACAATATGAAATTCCTGACTTTACTGATAAAAGACGCAGAAGAAAATACGAAAAAGACTTTAATTCTCCGTTCCCCAAAGAAGACGGCTCAGTTGATATTCCCTGCTCCAGTAAGGATTACAACCTATTTGAAAAATACGGAATTGAATAATACAATAACAATGCTGTTTAAAAATCAAACAGCATTGTTTTTTAAAATGTATAGACAAACCGTCATTAAATAAATTATAATAAAAGAATACTATCCTAAAGGAGCTAAAATATGACAAGACTTGAAAAACTTATATTTTCCATCAAAGACAAAGCTGACGGTATGCTCATATCATCAGAAGTTAATCAAACTTATCTGACAGGATTTGAATTTACCGACGGTTTTGTGCTTGTTACAAAAAACAAATCGTATGTTATTACAGATTTCAGATATATTGAAGCGGCAAAAAGTGATGCAGATAAGGCTTTTGAAATTACATCACTGTCTTTTGATTCTTTCAAAAAAATTTTTGAACAAAACAATATCAACAGCCTGCTTTTTGAAAATACCCGCATGACCTGTTCCATGCTTGAAAAATTTAAAAGCACCTACAGCGATATTGAATTTATCCCCGGAGATAATATTATTGAAGAGCTTCGTGAATACAAATCAGATATTGAAGTCCAACAAATTATTAAAGCGCAGAGAATTGCCGAAAAATCGTTGCATCAGCTAATTACTGACATTGATTTAAACATGACCGAAAAAGAACTTGCCGCCTATCTCGAATATCTTATGAAAAAAAACGGCGCAGATGGAATATCTTTTTCTACTATTGCTGTGTCGGGAAAAGCCTCGGCACTGCCCCATGGAGTCCCGAGAAACGTTAAGCTTGAAAAAGGCTTTTTGACAATTGATTTCGGCGCGGTATACAAAGGTTATCATTCCGATATGACAAGAACCTTTTGTATAGGAAAAGCCGACAAGGATATGAAAAATGTGTATAACAATGTTCTTGAAGCACAAACCAAAGCAATTAACCAAATTTTCAGTGGCGAAAGAAATTGTTTTATGATTGATAAAATTGCCCGAGAGCATATATATAAACAAGACTATGAGGGATGCTTCGGGCACGGACTTGGACATGGCGTGGGTCTTGAAATACATGAAACACCGCGACTTTCTCCTTCTGCACCTAAGGAAAAATTTCTCTCCACAGGCAACATTGTAACAGTTGAACCCGGAATTTATATAGAGAACAAATACGGTGTAAGAATTGAGGATATGATATATATCGGTGAAAAGGGGCCTTTTAACCTTACAAACTTTCAAAAAAATCTTATAAAATTATGAAAATAAGTTAATTTTCGGTAAAAACCCCTTGAAAAAAAATATAATTTAGTGTACAATATATTAGATAATTATAATTTGACCTAAATATATGGAGGATAAAAACAATGGTAGTAGCAGGCGATTTTAAAAACGGCATTACATTTGAAATGGACGGCAACGTATTTCAGGTTGTTGAATTCCAGCACGTAAAACCCGGAAAAGGAGCTGCTTTCGTAAGAACAAAACTTAAGAACGTTATCACAGGCGCTGTAATCGAAAAAACATTCAGTCCTACAGATAAATACGAAAACGCTTATGTTGAACGTAAAGATATGCAGTATCTTTACAATGACGGTGAGCTTTATTATTTCATGGATCTCGAATCCTTTGAACAGCTTCCTCTGGAAGAAAATAAGCTTGGAGACAACTTTAAGTTTGTTAAAGAAGAAATGCTCTGCAAAATCATTTCTTACAAGGGCAACGTATTCGGTGTTGAGCCTCCCATGTTCGTTGAACTTGAAGTAACCGACACAGAACCCGGATTTAAGGGTGATACAGCTACAGGCGCATCCAAGCCCGCAACGCTCGAAACAGGTGCACAAATTAAGGTTCCCCTTTTCATTAACATTGGCGATGTTCTTAAAATTGACACCAGAACAGGTGAATACCTCGAAAGAGCTAAACAGTAATTTTTATAAAAAATAAGGAGTACTGACTATGATGATGACAATTACCGAAAAAATTGCTAACCTCAAAGGTTATCTTGAAGGCGTACAGCTTGACGAAAACAAAGCTGAAACAAAGGTTATATCAAAAATTGTTGATATTCTCGAAGATATGGCTCTCGAAATTGAAGAGATGGAAGAACAGGTTGATACACTCAACGACTATGCAGAAGAACTTGACGAAGACCTCGGCGACGTTGAAGACTACCTTTTCGGCGAAGATGACTGCGACTGCTGTAATGACGATGATTGCTGTGACTGTTGTGACGAAGACTTCTACGAAGTTGAATGTCCTAAGTGTGGCGAAATAATCTGTCTTGACGAAGATTTTGATGCAGACGAAGTTATTTGCCCCGCATGCAACGAAACCATTCCGCTTATCGAAGACGCAGAATAATAAAAATGTATAACCTTACCTCCGAGTGATTTAACAATCTCTCGGGGGCTTTTTAGTTTTTTTAAAATTTGCTGTAAAATAAAAAAATACAACATTTTTTATAATAATTTAGTTTTACATTTAATAAAATTCCAAATATTTACATTCGTTTTTATACATTATTCTACGTTGTCAAAAGGTATAAAAAGAATTATAATTT
>JAZRIJ010000054.1:0-29042 GCA_045645205.1 Eubacteriales bacterium | reverse complement strand
AACAAAAGATAAATTAAAAAAAACAAGAGGAATGAGAAAAAAATAGATTTATTTCGGTGTTTTAAATAATTATTTATTATTAATTACATGCAATAATGGCTAAATATGATATAATGTATTTAAGTGTATTCACGAATTTGGATACAAAACAAGTGTAATAAATATGAAATTTAAAAAACGAGGTGTATTATGAACAACAAGTATATCGGAAACAAAATGCAGCTTTTTGACGTAAGAGAATACAAGTTTACCGGTGGAAAATCTGAAGGTACCCGCGCTATTGATATCTGGAACGGCGCAAACCTACATTTTACCATTCTTCCCGACCGTTGCCTTGACCTTTTCTCTGTTCGTTATAAAAATAAAAACATGGCTTTCCATACACCTAACGGCATTGTTAATCCCTCATATTACAACGAACTCGGTAATGTATGGCTTCGTTCTTTCGGCGGTGGCTTTATGACCACGTGCGGTCTTAAAAACTACGGAGGAGCTGACGGAACAAACCCCGAGCTTACATTTCATGGAAGAATGAGCAACACGCCCTGCGACCATCTTTCAATAAATATACCCGAAGAAGGTGATACAGTTACTGTTTCGGGAACTATGCGAGAAGCCATTATTTTCGGCACAAATATGACCCTTACACGTTCAATCACTTGCAAACACGGTGAAGATAAAATATTCGTTAAAGACATTATTAAGAACGAGGGTTTTACTGATACACACCTTTCTCTTCTCTACCATTTCAATATGGGTTATCCGCTTATGTCAGAGAACTCCAGGATAATTATCCCTTCGGTTAAGTGCAATCCGTTCTCTGCGCACGCAAAGGCGCGCCCTGATGCCTGGGATTATTTTGAAGCTCCCTCGGATAATTTTGATGAAATGCTCTTTGAACACGAGCTTTCTGAAAAATATTTCGGTATTGATAACCCTGACATCAACACAAGAATGAGAGTAAACTACCTATCTCCCGCTCTTACCAATTTCCTTGAGTGGAAGGCTTGTCAGTCAGGCACATACGTATGCGGACTTGAACCTATGACCGCAACAAATTCCGGCTTTAAGGCTAATGTGGAAAACGGTACTCAGAAATACCTTAAGCCACAGGAAAAAGTAGTTAATACTTTTGAAATCTCATTCTCTGATTTAGCATAAGGGGTTTAAACAAAACATGAAAAATAAACTTCTAAACGCACTTCTGAATATTTTTAGATCAGGTTGTGTTATATTCACTTTTGTAGTATTTGGCTTTTATATTCTTGGTGATCTTATGTCAAGTCAGATTCAGGTCCTTACACTTAAAAATTTATTTCTGCTCCTCCTATTCTCTTTATGGTTTGCTATGTCGAATATATTTCTTAAAAACAAAAAACTTAATATAATACTCCGAACAATACTTCACTTTGTATCAACGGTTTTTGGATTTTTTGTGATATTCATATATCTTCCCGGAAACCTTGAGAACGGCTCGTCCGCTTTTGTTTTGACCATTGGTTTTGCTGCGTTGTACATTCTTGTTGCCTCGATTATCTTTACCGTAAATCACATTATGAAAAAAAAGAAGGCAGATACTCAAGAATATAAATCTGTATACGAAAAAACAAAGCAAGATTAACTATATTTATAAAAAAGAGGTATATTAATGAAGCTCAAATATAATTTTGTAGTCCGCAATGTTGCCGGACAGTCCGTTGCTCTTGCAGTCGGAGAAGATAATAAAAATTTTAATGGTATGATAAAGCTCAATTCAGTGGGGGAATATATATTCAAGCTCCTTGAAAATGAAATAACTGTCGACGAAATTGTAAACAATCTTACAGAAAAGTACGATGTATCTGCCGAAGAAGCGAGTGCATCTCTAAGTTCATATCTCGATGTTCTCCGCAAAAACGAGCTTATTATTGAATAATCGGACTTTACAAAATGATTGACAATACAGGAACAACAAATTACCGAGATCTTCTTGATAAAGACGGCGTAATTGCTCAATTGCCCGTTGGAGTCAGTATGCTCCCAATGCTAAAGCAAAGATGCGATACAATAATTGTCAGAAAGCTTACGGAAAAACCTAAGGAAAATGATGTTGTACTCTACCAAAGAGACTGCGGAAAATATGTATTACACCGTGTTATAAAGGTAACTAAAGAAGGATATACCATTCGCGGCGACAACTGTCTATGCAATGAATACGATATAAAAGACAAACATATTTTCGGTATTCTTGAAGGCTTCTATAAAAAAGAAAAATACATAGACTGTAACAAAAGCTTAGGTTACAAAATCTATGTACAGCTTAATAGAAGGACCTACTATATAAGGGCAGTTTTAATGCTTATACGAAGAGTTCTTTCCAAAATTAAGCATATAATAATTAAATAAGAATATCCCTTGCTTTTCCGCCAAAAAAACGGTTAAACAAGGGATTATTTTTTCATAAAAGAACAGTAAAAGGCGTGCCATTGAAAAAAATTTACAGCATATCCGCAAGGTCAAGTATGAGGTTTTCTGTTTTTTCCCAACCGAGACAGGGATCTGTAATAGACTTGCCGTATATATGTTCGCCAACGCACTGAGCACCGTCTTCAATATAGCTTTCAATCATAAGTCCTTTTACAAGTTTTTTTATATCATTACTTTGATTTCGGCTTGTAACGACCTCTTTAGCTATTCTTATTTGTTCAAGATAACGTTTTGAAGAGTTAGCGTGGTTAGTATCTACAATCGCAGCCGGGTTAAGCAATCCCGATTTTGCATACATTTCTTGAACTTCAATAAGATTTTCATAGTGATAATTTGATATATTCTTTCCCGCAAAATCAACATATCCGCGTAATATTGCATGTGTGTATGCATTACCGGAGCTCTTTACCTCCCAACCTCTGTAAATAAAGGTATGACTGCTCTGCGCCGCTTTTATCGAGTTTATCATAATCGACAGGTCGCCGCCTGTGGGATTTTTCATTCCGACAGGAATATCAAGCCCGCTTGCAGTAAGTCTATGCTGCTGGTTCTCGGTTGAACGCGCGCCTACGGCAACATACGCAAGAAGATCGGAAAGATATCGGTGATTCTCAGGATACAGCATTTCATCAGCGCAGGTAAAACCGTAATCCCGAAGTGCCTTCAAGTGCATTTCTCTTATAGCAACTATTCCCTTAAGCATATCGGGTTTTTCATCCGGATTCGGTTGATGAAGCATACCTTTATATCCTGCTCCTGTTGTACGCGGTTTGTTGGTATAAATACGAGGTATTATAATTATTTTATCCTTAACCCGATCCTCAATTCTGCTCAAACGCGAAATATAGTCAAGAACAGAATCCTGATTATCAGCCGAGCATGGACCGATTATAAGCAAAAATTTATCAGATGTTCCGTCAAAAACAGCTTTTATTTCTTCATCTCTCTTGTTCTTTACAGCTTCCATTTCGGCAGAAACAGGATATTCCTTCTTAATAAGCTGTGGAATGGGAAGCTTTCTGTAAAAATGCATATTCATAATCTTTACGTTCCTTTCTTGTTAAACTCGCCTCTGCGCTCTGTCGATATACGCATCATACTGCGCATTTCTTCTCTATCGTTGTTTTTAACACAATTGTATAATTTATCAAAGGTGTTTCTGTATTTTTCCATTTCGCGAAGCAAGGCTTCTCTGTTTGACAGAAAAAGCTCACTCCACATTTCGTCATTTATCTTTGCAATTCTTGTAAGGTCTCTAAATGAGTCTCCTGTATAAAACACAAGTCCGGGATTATCATTCGCGCACATAAGAGATACTGCTATACAGTGCGTAAGCTGAGATAGAAACGCAATCATTTCGTCATGCTTTTCGGGATTCAGCACAGATACACGCGCAAAGCCCAGTAATTCACCAAGTTCCTTACACACCTCTATCGCTCCGAATGTGTTATTTTCGGTAGGAACTACAATATAGTTTGCATCTTTAAAAATACTGTCATCGCTGTTTTGTACACCGCTGACCTCCCTGCCTGCCATAGGATGTGCTGAAATAAATTCAACGCCGCTTTTTAGCATTGACTGTATCTCGTAAACGATACACCCCTTTACGCCTGTTACATCAGTAATTAACGTTCCCTCTTTTATGAGCTGTCCATATTCTTTTATCCAATTGACAAAAGTAGCTGGATAAAGCGCAAATACAATTATATCCGCATTTTCTATAAGTTCCTTATCCACAAAAGCGTTACCCTTGTCTATAAGCCCTTTTTCAAGTGCATATTTAATATCTTCTTCATTCTTGGTAATAGCGCTTACATAGAAGCCTTTCTTTTTAAGCGCCATTGCATAACACCCACCGAGAAGCCCCAAACCAACTATTAAAAATTTCTTTGTTCCGTCAATTTTCATAAATCTACCCTTATTATTTAACCTGTATACCCAGCTCCGTTATTCTTTCAAAGAAATCCGGATAACTTTTTGATATGGCTTCTGCTCCATCAATACTTCCGCCCGTAACAGAACACAGAACAGAGAGTGCCATTACAATTCTATGATCGTTGTGTCCATTTAAAATAACCTCAGGCTTTCTTAAAACACCGTTGTGTACCTTAACCGAATTGTCATATACAGAAACATTTATTCCAAATTTTGAAAGCTCTTCTGCCATAGCAACAGCTCTGTCGCTTTCCTTTATTCTAAGTCTTGCAGTACCCGTAAATTCAGCACCGCCGCAATAAGCTGCCATTGCAAACATAATAGGCGCAAGATCCGGACAGTCGCTTAGATCAAAATGTTTTCCGCCCTCCTTGAGAGCTTTATACATATCAAGATAAACTTTGTCTCCCTGAAGTGTATTATTCTTTATTCCCTTAACTTCGATCTCGCCGCCGAGAAGATTAAATCCCTCAAGAAATGCCGCATTTGAGCAGTCTCCTTCAACAATATAGTCTCTTGATTTGTATTTCTGACCGCCTTTTATATAAAATATATTATTTTCCCTCTTTACAACAACGCCGAAATTGCTCATTGCGCTTAATGTCAAATCTATATAAGAAGCGCTTTCAAATCTACCTGTAACTGTAAGTCTGCAGTCATCAGAAAGAAGAGGGAGAGCAAACAAAAGCCCTGTAATAAACTGGCTTGATATATCTCCCGGCACATAATAATCGCCGCTCTTCAAAACACCGCAGACCGACACAGACTCTTCTTTTTTTTCAAAAAAAATATTCTGTTCTCTGCATATATCTTCATATACAGTCAAGGGTCTTTCAAAAAGTCTTGTACTGCCCGAGAATGTTGCCTTCTTTCCCGAAAGCATACATAGTGGAATAAAAAATCTGAGTGTACTTCCGCTTTCGTTACAAAAAAGCTTTATGTTGTCTGAAATATTTGAAGGTTCAAGTCCGCCTATCTTGACAACATCACCTTTTTTTTCAATATGAGCGCCAATTTTTTCAAGGCAGTCAAGCGTTGCAATAATATCTTTTGAATATGAGATATTTGAAATAATCGAGCTTTTGCTTAAAGCGCCGCATATCAATGCCCTATGCGCCATACTCTTTGATGGAGGAGCTTTGATAACACCTTTAGCAATCGATTTTTCTATTGTAACATTCATATTTTTTTACCGTATTTATCGTTCAAATGTTCCATAGCTTCAATATAACCATTAAGGCCGTGTCCCGCTATTGTTTTTTCGCAATAATACCTAACATAGCTTACCTGTCTAAAAGACTCACGTTTTGAAACATCTGAGATATGAACCTCTACCGCAGGAACAGCTACAGCTTTCAATGCATCAAGCAATGCCACGCTCGTATGCGTATATGCGGCAGGATTAATGACTATGCCGTCAAAAACACCGTAAGCCTGCTGTATTTTATCAACTATACAACCTTCGTGATTTGACTGAAACAGCTCAACATCTATATTGTTTTGTGAAGCATACGCTTTTATCATTTGACATAAAGCTTCATAGTTCTGACTTCCGTAAAGAACAGGCTCTCTTATGCCCAACATATTTATATTAGGTCCGTTAATCACAAGTATCTTCATTGTAAAAATCCTTCTTTATAATCTGCATATTTTCATTTGCTTCATTACCTATTCTTATGTGTCTGTCGCACCTTGAGCAATACAAAGGATATCTTTCGCTGTATCTTTTATCAAGATCGGCTCTGTTGCTCGATAACGGCCTATCCGATGTTGCCGCTATATTTTCAATATCACGGTCAATAAAATATACTCTGCCGTTTTCACTCAACATTTCTATGTTAAGCGGATTCAATACAGCGCCTCCACCGGTTGCAATAACTGCATTCTGTACAGTCGAAAGGTTAAAAATAACTTCGGATTCAATCCTTCGAAATCCACTTTCTCCTATCTCGGCAAATATCTCGGGAATAGTCTTATTTTCTCTTTTTACTATTTCTTCATCGGTATCTATAAATGTTGCTCCCATTTCTCTCGCAAGGAGCTTACCGATAGTGGATTTACCGCTTCCCGGCATACCTATTAAAACAACATTCTGCTTTAAAAATACCAGTTCTCTGTACACTCTGTCTATTTTAGATACGGGCACCTTGGTATTTATAAATTTTTCAGCGGCAACCGCTGCCTGAGCAACCAGCATATACAGTCCGCCTGTAGCCTTTATTCCTTTTTTTCTAGCATCATAAACAAGCTTTGAGCGTAGGGGATTATACACCGCATCAACAATGGCTGTTACATTTGGATAATCATTTAAATCGATAGGAGTAAAGCCTATCTTCGGATACATTCCAACCGGAGTTGTATTTATTATTATTTCAGCATTGTTGTGTTTTTTCTTTGCATCTTCATAGGATATACAGTCTTCCTTTGCATCCCTCGAAACACGGTAAACAGAGGCACATTTCATGCTTTCGGCTACGGCAAGAGCTGTCTTTGAAGTTCCTCCGCTACCCAATATCAAAACCTTTTTGTTTTTTAATTCTATTCCATTTCTGTTTATAAGCGCAGACATCCCCCAAAAATCAGTATTGTATCCGCTTAAATATCCATTATGATTTACAATAGTATTTACAGCGCCGATTTTTTTCGCAATATCGCTTATAAAATCAAGGTGAGGTATAACCTTTTCCTTATAAGGAATAGTTACGTTTATCGCCTTAAAATCTTTTTTTTGCATAAATTCGTCAAGCTTGTCCTTCGGAACCTCGCATAACTCATAGCTATAGTCAAAAAGTCTGCTATGTATATCCTTCGAAAAGCTATGACCCAATTTTTCCGCTATACATCCGTAAATCATTTATTTAGCCAACCAATCAGTTCCAAATCTTCCGCATAACATATCGCCTACCGTCAATGCGGTTATGCAATCTACAACGATTCTTGCCCTGTGTACTATACAGGGGTCATGTCTCCCTTTTGAAAGAAGCACTGCATTTATATTTTTTTCCATATCGACAGTATCCTGCTCCACACTAAGCGTAGGTGTGGGTCTTACGGCGCACCTGAAAATTACGGGCATCCCGTTTGTTATACCGCCGTTTATACCGCCTGCGTTATTTGTTTTGGTGTATATCTTACCGTTTTCGGTAAAAAATAGGTCATTTGCTTCACTGCCCATCATATCAGCTAATGCAAACCCTGCTCCAAATTCAACGCCCTTTATCCCGGGAACTGCAAAAAGTGCATGGGAAAGCATACCTTCCATCGTATCAAACATAGGCTCGCCGACACCTGCATCAAGTCCTGTTATAACCGTCTCAAGAACGCCGCCCACGCTGTTACCGTTTAGCTTTGCCTCCGTTATGGCATTCGTCATATTTTCGGCAACCGTATCATCGAGAACAGCTATGTTTTTTTCATAAAGCGCATCTATCTCTGCATTTATATCATCAGAAAACTCCCTGTCTGATATGCCTGCACATTTTTTTATATGTGTACCTATTTTTATTCCCTTTTTGTTAAGAGCGGACATAATGATTGCACCTGCGGCAACAACAGCAACAGTTATTCTTCCGCTGAAATGCCCTCCGCCTCTATAGTCTTCAAAGCCGTGATACTTGCAGTTTGCTGTATAATCGGCATGGGAGGGTCTTGCAAGCCAGCGAGTCTCGGAATAATCCTTAGATCTTGTATCTGAATTTGGAATAACAATGCAAATAGGTGTTCCCGTTGTCTTTCCTTCAAACACTCCGCTTTCAATTACAAATTTATCGGCTTCGCATCTGGCTGTTGAAATAGTCCCTGAAGGTCTGCGAAGCGCTAAAAGCTTGTTTATGTATTCAATATCAACGTCAATTCCCGGAGCAATACCGTCTATAACAGCGCCTATAGCCGCGCCATGACTCTCTCCGAAAACAGTAACTGTTATATTGTTTCCAAATGTATTTTTCATCAGCCAAGCACCTTCTTTATTATTTTTTCATATTCACTTAAAGGCATTTTGCGAAGCTCTGCTTTTCCGATTTCGGAAACGTATACTATTGTTATATCATTTCCCGATGCTTTTTTATCGTGCCGACAGGCATCAATAAGTTCTTCAGCCGCATATCCAGTCGCAGTAGGCAGCTCTAGTTTTTTTAATATAGGTATCAGCCTTTGTCTTACCGCAGGAGAGCACATCGGAACCATGCCAATACTTACACATTCGCCGTGGTAATATGTTTCAAGGTCGTTCACACTTTCGATTGCATGTGCGAGCGTATGACCAAAATTCAATATCCTGCGAAGACCTGATTCCTTTTCATCTTGTTCAACAACATATTTTTTTATATATAGAGAACGCTCAATTATTGTGTCAATATTTTCCATAATATCCTTGTTTTCAAAAATATTAAACAAAACAGGATCGCTTGTCATAGACATTTTCAAAGCCTCGGCAAGCCCATTTGAAATCTGTCTTTTGGGAAGTGTCACAAGAGTATCAGGGTCAATAAGAACCCCCATTGGCGGATAAAATGCTCCAACTATATTTTTAAGTCCCATAAAATCAATTGCAGTCTTTCCGCCGATAGATGAATCAACCTCAGAAAGAACAGTTGTGGGAATATTGTAAAAATCAACGCCTCTCATGTATGTGGAAGCAACAAACCCCGAAAGATCCCCCACAACTCCGCCGCCTACAGCAACAACACAGTCGGTACGGGTAAAGTTGTTTTTTACCATACCTTCAAGCAAATATTTAAATGTATCAATATTTTTTGATTTTTCTCCCATCTCAATGGTAGTTATAATTGCATTCTTACAGCAAGATGCCACCTCTTCCGCATATTGAGCAGGAACACCCGTGTCGGTTATTACCATAACCTTGCGATTCAAGTTAAAATATTCACCTGCTTTTTTTAAAGCTCCTCTTTCAAGATAAATGTTATATGAACCATTTTTAGTTTTTATTGGAATAATCATAGTTTTTCTCGCCTTTTAGATGTGGATTTCTTTTTCAAATGTACCTGCTATTTTTAAACAAGCACAACATTCTTTAAGGTCTTTCATCATAACCCTGCCCTGCTTGCTGTTTATATTTCCCTCTCCCTCAACAAAGAAGAAATAATCCCATATAAGCTCTTTGGTAGGACGGCTCTTTAATGCTCTAAGGTTAAAGCCGTGTTCACCTATTACAGATATCGCGCGTCCCAATGAACCTGCCGCATTTTTTACCGTAAACATCATTATAAACCTGTCATCTGTCGGAGACGGTGCTCTGCACGATCTTGAAAATACAGCAAATCTTGTTGTATTGGTGTTGCTCTCGTTTATGTGCGCGGCAAGCACCTTGAGTCCGAACCTTTCTGCCGCTTCGCTACTGCCTATTGCCGCTATATCCTTTCTGCCCGACTCGGAAACCATTTTTGCCGCGACAGCAGTATTTACTGCATCTTCTGTTTCAAAACCATGTTTTTCTATATATGATGCGCTCTGTCCCAACGCCTGCGGATGACTGATAACCTTTTTTATATCCCCAATAGCAGCGCCCTTTACAGCAAGAAGATTCTGAACAACATCAGCTTCATATACGCCGTTTATATAAAGAGAACCGAAAAACGCTAAATCAAGAACATTGCCCACATCACCGTTGTGGCTGTTTTCTATCGGAAGAAGAACACAGTCACAGTCTCCGTTTTCAACAGCTCTGTATGCAGACTTAAAGTCCGAATAAGGAATGCACTTTGCATCGGGAAAAACCCTTTGTGCCGCAATATTTGCAAAAGCTCCCTCAACTCCGCTGTACGCAACCCTCATTCCCTCAAGAAGCTTGTGCTGCATATCTTTTGACAGCTTTATATTGTTCTTCAAAAAATTTACGTAGTATGACTTATATTCATCATTTTCGATATTATCTGAGTTTCGTTTGATCATTTCCGCTTCTCTTCCAAAGTCATCTATCGGAATACCGTTTTCCTTTTTATAAGCGGTAACAAGCTTTACCGCATCCATACGCATCTCAAAAAGACGAGCCATCTCCTTGTCCGCTGTATTAATTATTTGTCTTGCCTTTTCAAGATCGTTCATATTTTTTCTCCTGACTAAAAAGCACTAATAATATTATATTTTAAATTTTTTTAGCGTTTTTGTCAATAGAAAACCGTCTATTTATGCTAAAAAACACCAAGATATAAATAAAAAAGTTACTTCCAATAAACAATAAATTATGTAAAACAGCACCCCAGCACTATACATCTATAATCCTAATTGTGAATTTTTTTTGAATTATTCGGCAAAAACTCCCAAAAACATTCAAAAGTGTGATATAATGGATTTGATTTTGGGTTTTCATAAACCCTATAAAATATAATTCTTATATAAGGAGCAAAAGACTATGGGCAAGTACCTACTTCAATCTCAGACCCCTGAAGAACCTTCGGTATTGCTAGTGTGTGTGCTCGGAATTGCAGTTGTTTTCGTCGGACTTGCTTTACTTGTCGGAATAGTAACGTTAACGAATACTTTTTTCCGCAAGAAAAACAGCAATGAAATGGTTAAAACAACACTCGAAGCACCTGTTACACAGCCTAACCCTGTTGTATCAAACACCATGCCTATCGAAAACAAACAGGAATTAATTGCGGCAATTTGCGCTGCAATTGCAGAAGAAAACGGAACGGATATTTCAGCATTGCGCGTTATATCGTTCAAAAAACTTTAATTAACAACGAGAGGAATAAAATTATGAAAGCTTACAAAGTAAATGTAAACGGAAATGTTTATGAAATCACACTTGAAATAATTGATAAAAACGAGATCAACACTACATCAGCTCCGGCTTCTGCTGCTCCTACGTCTGCTCCCGCAACAGCACCTGCAGCAGCTACCACAGGCGGCGTAGCCATCACAGCTCCCATGCCCGGCACTATTCTTAAAGTCAATGTTACAAATGGTCAGGCTGTAAAAAAAGGTGATGTTCTTATGGTTCTTGAAGCTATGAAGATGGAAAACGAAATAATGGCTCCCTCCGACGGCACTATTACTTCTGTTAATACACAGGCAGGCGCATCCGTCGAACCCGGCGCAGTACTCTGCACTCTCGCATAAAAACATTTGGAGGAATCTGAATGGACGCTTTATTAAACTTTCTAAAAGACACGGGGTTCTATCAGTTTTTTACAGTAGGCGATGGCTGGAAAAATCTCATAATGATAGGCATTGCTTGTCTACTCTGCTACCTTGCGATCGGCAAGAAATTTGAACCTCTGCTTCTTCTTCCTATCGCGATCGGTATGCTTCTCACAAACCTTCCAGGAGCTGGAATTTTTCATGAAGAAATATTTGCAGGCGGTATGGTAAACTGGTCTGCTTTTGAGGATGTAAAAAACATAGGTCTCATAGACGTTCTCTATCTGGGTGTTAAGCTTGGTATATATCCTTGTCTCATCTTTATAGGTGTAGGCGCTATGACGGACTTCGGTCCGCTGATCGCAAACCCCAAGAGCCTACTCCTCGGTGCCGCTGCACAGATCGGTATCTTTGCAACATATGCATCTGCAGTTCTTTTGGGATTTACAGGTCCCGAAGCAGGCTCAATAGGTATTATCGGCGGCGCTGACGGTCCTACAGCTATATTTGTTACATCGAAACTGGCACCCGGACTTCTTGGTCCTATAGCCGTTGCGGCATATTCATACATGGCGCTTGTTCCCGTAATCCAGCCCCCCATCATGAAAGCGCTCACTACCAAAAAAGAACGCGCTATCGAAATGACTTCACTTAAACCTGTTTCCAAGGCTCAAAAGATTATATTTCCCATTGTTTGTACAATATTTGTTGCTTTGATAGTTCCCAGCGCAGCACCGCTTATCGGCGCACTTATGTTCGGTAATCTTCTTAAAGAATGCGGCGTATGCGAGCGTCTTTCCAAGACTGTTCAGAATGAACTTATGAATATTATTACGGTATTTCTCGGTATTTCTGTCGGAGCTACCGCAACAGCTTCCACATTCTTAAGCGGCAGAACGATCTTGATTGTAATTACGGGCGTTGTTGCATTCGGTGTTGCAACTGCTTCCGGCGTTCTTATCGCAAAACTTATGAACCTATTCCTTCCCGAAGACAAGAAAATCAATCCACTTATCGGTTCTGCGGGTGTTTCCGCTGTTCCTATGGCGGCAAGAGTTTCGCAGAAAGTCGGTCAGGAAGAAAATCCCGGCAATTTCCTTCTTATGCACGCTATGGGTCCCAATGTTGCAGGCGTTATCGGCTCGGCAATTGCGGCAGGCGTATTGATAGCACTCTTTGGTGCTTAAAGCGAGGTAAAATATTATGGCAAAAAAAGTTTTTATTACAGATACTATACTGCGTGACGCTCACCAGTCACAAGCAGCCACAAGAATGAGAATAGAAGATATGCTCCCCGCTTGTAAAGCGCTCAACGACGCAGGTTACTGGTCTCTTGAGTGCTGGGGCGGCGCTACCTTCGATTCTTGTATGAGATTCCTTGGCGAAGACCCCTGGGAAAGACTTCGCACATTGAAAAAAAATCTTCCCGATACAAAATTACAGATGCTTCTCCGCGGACAGAATCTCCTCGGTTATAAGCATTATGCTGATGATGTCGTCGATATGTTTATCAAGAAATCTATTGAAAACGGCATTGATGTTATCAGAATATTTGATGCCCTGAACGATACAAGAAATATGGAAGCCGCAATGAAGGCTGCAAAGAAGCACGGCGGCATCGCAGAAGCGGCTATCAGCTACACTGTAAGCCCTGTTCATAATGAAGAATATTTCGTTGACCTTGCTGTTAAGCTTCAGGATATGGGAGCTGATACCATCTGTATCAAGGATATGGCAAACCTGCTCCTTCCCTTTGACGCATACTCACTTGTAAAAGCAATGAAAAAGAAGGTAAATGTTCCAATCCACCTTCACACACACAATACAACAGGTACCGGCGAAATGACTTACCTTATGGCTATTCAGGCAGGCGTTGATATTATTGATACAGCACTCTCACCTTTGGCTAACGGTACATCACAGCCATCTACCGAAGCATTGGTTGCAACACTTAAGGGTACAGAATATGATACAGGAATTGATCTCGAACAGCTTACAAAACCTGCGGCTCATTTCCGTAACATTGCAAACAAACTTAAAGAAACAGGCATCCTTGATCCCAAGGTACTCAATGTTGATCCCAACACTCTTATCTATCAGGTTCCCGGCGGTATGCTTTCAAACCTTATTTCACAGCTGAAGCAGGCTAAAGCCGAGGATAAATATTACGAGGTTCTTGAAGAAGTACCGAGAGTAAGAAAAGATTTCGGCTATCCGCCACTCGTAACTCCCACAAGCCAAATTGTAGGCAGCCAAGCTGTACTTAATGTGCTAACAGGCGAACGTTACAAGATGGCTACAAAAGAATCCAAAGGAGTTCTCCGCGGAGAATACGGTCAGCTCCCCGGCGAAGTCAATGAAGAAGTTCGTAAAAAGGTTCTCGGTGATGCAGAACTTATTACCTGCCGTCCCGCAGACCTTATTGAACCTGAATTTGAGAAATACCGCGAAGAAGCAAAAGACCTTGCGAAGTGCGACGAAGACGTACTTTCATATGCTCTCTTCCCCCAAGTTGCAGAAAAATTCCTTCGTGAACGCAATGAAGGCAACAAGAAGCAAGATAAAAACGTCGTACACGAGCTCTTTGTACAAGATTTAACCTAACAAAAAACTGTGGCTTACGACACACGTTACAAATAGAAATACAGGCATGTTCTTCTTTTTAAATTAATTTGAAGAATATGCCTGTATTTTAATAGAAAATAAATGTGCAAAGATTTTATTGGGGAAATTTAAAACATCTCTGTCATTTCTTATCTATATTCATTATACTGTAAATCATAATCACTCTTAGCAAATAGATCGGCAATTAAATTATATCCATTTTCAGGAAATTCTTTTATAACCGTTATACCATCCGAACTCTCGGATAACACTATACCGTATTTGTTATTATTTGAGTCATAATATAACTGAACAGCGTTTTTCTCTATAAGTAAGTTTTCACTGTCACAAGCATCAATCCACAAAAATTCATAATTGTAGTTGAAATAGTTTACTTCCTGACCTATCGTGTTGTCTATTGTGCCTTTTATCAAATCGGTCGTTCTTTCATCAAGCACAATATATTCTGTGTCCATCATATCAGTTTCTTCGTCGTAGACCCAACAAGAAACTCTGTAATGATCCAGTTTTCCGTTTTTGAGAATATCCGTATATTTTTCGTGCTTATCAAATGTACAATAATATTTACCGTAAGCTTCTATAAGATCATTGTCCTCCGAATATCTGCTCCACATTCCAAAGCTATCTAAAAACAGCAAAGGAACATCTTCTTCCACAACATAACAGGTTTTTGAGCTCAAAAAATTAATTTGTCTGTCATAGAAGTTCTCCAAAACCATATACTTGTTGCCCTTGTATTCCAAAACCTCATAGTCTTCATCAAGAGCTACAATTCTCTGTTCTCTCAAATCATCAAGCATATTGCACGACGAAAGAACAATTACCGACATTGCCATAAGACAAAAGAGCGTAATTATTTTAAAATATTTTTTCATAATATGCCTCCTTATTCAAGGTTAAGCTTTTTCTTCATTATAGTATGGGTTATAAGATAGTATATTGTACCCATAAAAACGATTCCGACAAGCATAAACAGGAAGAACAGATGTCCGCTTACATAGGGATGTTCTACTATAAACATTCCTATACTCTCCATCATTTCCGCAAACCAGTTTTCATAGCTTATTAAGGAAAATACCACAATGAATACCGTTCCTATTATCTGTGTTATAAAATAATACAGGAAATATACTCCTATCGCAAAGAAAATACGGTTCTTGTTTGAAAGCTGACCTATTGTGATGCATGAATAAAACAACAATATTTCTGTGAAAACTGCCGCAATAAAAACGATTATAAATTCAACAACATACAGCCAGAACTGCCAACCTATCTCTTCTGCTGCGGTGTCAAGCAGATATGCCGCCGCCCTGAAAAGCTCTATTGTAAACTCGCCCGCTGTGGCTACGCATATAGCAAGAAGAATCAGAAATACACTTGAAAAAACAATGCATACTCCGGTCGTAACCTTTACCCATATATGTTGAGCAGTTGTTACGGGAAGTGTAAACGAAAGATAACCTTCATGTGTGAACATATTCTTGTAAAATCTCGTAATTACATTTACAAAAGAAAGAACAAGGCATACAACGCATGCTACCACCAACGCAACTACGGAGGATACACCCACTATTTTAAATACAGTTTTTTCTGATTCAAAAAAGTAAACAAATCTTGTCAGCGCCGCGACACCGAGCATTATAAGATGCATGGGAAGCAAAGCTCTCATATATGCAAGAAATTCGTGTTTAAAAAGCTTCTTTACCATTTGAATACCTCCCTGAACAGTTCATCAACGCTCTTGTTGTTTTCCTCTCTTATTTCGTCAACCGACTTATGCAATGCAATGTTGCCGTGGTTTATAAAAATAACCTCGTCAAGCACCTGCTCTATATCGGAAATAAGGTGGGTCGATATTATAACAGAGCTATCTGGATTGTAGTTGTTTATAATTGTAGATATTATATAATCTCTTGTTGCAGGGTCAACGCCGGCTATAGGCTCGTCAAGAACATAAAGCCTTGCGTTTCGGCTCATAACAAGTATAAGTGAAACCTTTTCTTTATTACCCTTTGAAAGATTTTTGAGTTTTACCGTTGGTGTTATTCCAAGTCTGTCAAGCAGCTCATAGGCAATCTGAGACCTAAAATCCTCGTAAAAATCACAGAAATAATCAACAATTTGCTTTACGGTCATCCAATTATTTAAAAACGAGTTGTCGGGAAGATATGCTACTGCCTTCTTTGACTCAATGCCAGGCTTGTTTCCGTTTACATATATTTCGCCCGCGTTGGGTGTCAAAAGACCGTTTATAAGCTTAATAAGGGTTGTTTTACCCGAACCGTTAGGTCCTAAAAGACCTATTATCTTACCGCTTTCAATCGACAGATTTATGCTTTTCAAAGCAACTACTCTGCCGTATTGCTTCGTAAGGTTTACACACTTCAAAAGTTCACTCATTGTACCCACTCCTTTATATACTCTTTAGTTTGCTCAACCGTAAGTCCCAGAGTATCCATTTCTTCAAAATATTCAACCGTTCTTGCTCTCTTTAATTCATTCACAAGGTTTACCGCACGCTCAATGTTGTCGTTTACATACATTCCTGAACCTCTCATGGGATAAATAAGCCCCTGTTCTGTTAAGGTAGTAAGCGCTTTCTGTACCGTATTGGGATTTACCCCTGCTTCAACCGCTATTTCGCGTACCGACGGTATACGTTCATTCGGTCCGAATTCCCCCTTCGCTATCCTAACGCATATCGTTTCGCATATCTGCGGACAGATAGCTCTGTTTTTATCTAAGTTCCACGCCATCCGATCGCTCCTTTCATTGTATCAATTACGTGTACCACCCAACTAACACAATAGTACACTATTTACCGTATTTTGTCAATATATTTTATAAAAAAATTAATAATATTGTTTTTTGCCTATGTATGTGTTATAATCAACATAGTAATTTTTAGAAAAGGAGTGTTATTAAATGAATACATCTCTTTGGTTGAATATAATTTTGATACTGCTTTTTTCTGTAGGATTTATTCTTACTCCCTGTAAGAGATATACAAAAAAATTTGGAATTGCTTTATTGGCAATATGTCTTACAGTAGAAATTTTTATATGCAACTTTAATTCATTTCACCTTTTATTCAGAGATTATGAAGAAAAAAAACTCTCGCTTGAAAATGCATCGATTTCAACCCAGACATTAAATAATATAAGCAACACTGTCATTTCATTTGATAATATAGATGAAAAAATCGGCACAATATATATTGACTGTACTCTACACGAAGCAAAATATCTTGAAGAGCTTGAAATCACAACAAAGCAAACCAATTCTGTAACAGTAAAAATCGATGCCAAAGACGAGACGTACAGCGAAAACTACCGTTATGGAACGGCTGACGGCGTTATTATAAAAGGAAACGAAAGGTCAAAAACCGTTTTACTGAATATGTCGGGAAGGATCAGCGATCTGCGGATTACCCTTACTTCAGAAAGCGACAGACTTTTTTCCGTTAATGAAATAAAAATAAATACTTCAGTTTCTCTTGCCATTTCTGCATTGAGATTTCTACTCATGTTCGGCATAATTTTTGCTGTATATATACTGTTTAACTCAAAAATCATGCAAAAGCCTATTGAAGAAACAGGTAAAACATATGCATACACCGCATTTCTTATAACAGCTTTTCTTTTGTTTATCGCTTTAATTATCACCGCTGTTTATAATATAAACGGTATGGGAGAAGCCTTCAACAGTCTTGCTCAGACAAGCGGCAACCAAATAAGCCAAGAGCTTGTTGATGCCTTTGAAAAAGGTCAGGTATCACTGCTTGACGAACCGTCAGAAGAACTGTTGGCAATGGAAAACCCATATGACTGGGGAGCAAGAATTAAGACGGGTATAAACTACAAATGGGATCATCTTCTTTTTGAGGGTAAGTATTATTCGTATTACGGAATAGCACCCGTAATATTGCTGTTTTTGCCCTACCATTTGCTTACGGGGTACTACTTCCCGACTCCTGAGGCTGTTTTGATATTTGGAATGATAGGTATCGCGTTTCTGACATTGCTTTTCTATGAGTTTTCAAAAAAGATTTTCCCTAAACTTCCGCTTAATATTGCGATAACATCACTTATTGTTTTGCAGACATCAAGTGGTATTTGGTACTGTTTCGCTTCGCCTTTGTTTTATGAAATAGCGCAAAGCTCGGGGTTTGCTTTTACGTGCGCGGGATTTTATTTTCTTATAAAGTCAAACGTTATAATAAAAGGATTGATTAAAAAAAGATACCTAATCTTGTCATCATTCTGTCTGTCCTGCGCCGTACTATGCCGACCTACACTTGCAGTCTACTGCATAGCAGCTCTGCTGTTTGTTGCAGTCGGTTTTGTAAAAAACAAAAAGAATGCTGAATACGAACAAAAAAACATTGTAAAATCAAGCGTTTCCTATCTTACTGCGGCACTATCCTGCTTTGTTATTATCGGTTCATGCCAGATGATATACAACTATGTAAGATTCGGCAGTCTTTTTGACTTCGGCATACAGTATTCACTGACTATAAATGATTTTACAAGAAGTGAATACCATACCGATTTTGTAAGCATAGGCTTCTGGAACTATCTATTTGCCGCGCCTTATATAAAACCTGAATTTCCCTTTGTTTTTTCAAACTTTTCTACCCTTGACACAAACGGATATTATTTCATTGCAAACAGAAATGCTATAGGAATTTTTTACCGAGCGCTTCCGTCATTGGGGCTTGTGTTTGCGCCCCTCGCTTTTAAAACGGCAGACAAGAGAAAAAGGCTTATTCCTGCCCTGCTTATATTGGCAGTGTGCATCATTTGCCCGGCAGTAATTATATTCTCTATATGGGAAAGCGGTTACGGCGTAAGATATGCCGCAGACTTTTCGTGGCAAATAGTTCTCGGCGGTATGATAATTATTTATTATCTGTTTTTAAAAAAGAAGCTATTCGACAACAGATTTGCAAACCGTTTTTTAACCGCTTTCTTTGTATATTCTGCTTTGGTATCTGTTGTATTCAACTCTGCGCTAATTTATGATTATTTGGGTAAAACAGGTAATATACAAGCAACCGCCCTGTCATTCGAACGCTTGTTTGAATTTTGGCTGTAAATCGTTGACAATTCTGTTAAACCATATTATAATTAAATAAACTTGAACATTTATATTTAGGAGAAATTATTATGATATTTTTAGGTCTTGACGTTGGAAGCAGCGGATGTAAATGCGTTGCATTTTCCGAAGATGGAAAATTCCTCTACAAGTGTTATAAGGAATATACAACACGCGCAGGTCAGGCGGATATGAACCCCAATGAGATGCTTGCATCTGTTCTTGAGGTTATAAAGGGCTGTGCCGCAAATATCAAAGCTGATGAAGTGGGCGCAATTTCCATTACCTCCTTCGGCGAGTCTTTTGTCCCTGTTGACAAAAACGGCAATGCCCTTTCCAATATTATTATGTACACCGATAAGAGAGGACTTGAAGAAACGGAGCGCCTTATCAAAAAATTAGGTAATGACAAGATCATGCAGATCACCTGCGATAAGCCTGATGCTATGTATTCACTTCCAAAAGTCATCTGGTCTATGGAAAATATTCCCGCAGTGAGAGAAAATGTTTGGAAGTTCCTTCTCATCGGCGACTATATCGCATTTAAGCTTTCGGGCGAGGCAAAAATAAACTACAGCCTTGCTTGCCGTTCACTTACGTTTGACGTTGAAAACCGTTGTATCTCTAAAGAAATTCTTGATGCGGCAGGTCTTTCTCCCGAACTTTTCTCAACCCCTGTTCCTTGCGGCAGTGTTGTCAGTGAAATAATCCCCTCTCTTGCAAGAGAATTGGGTCTTCCCGCAACAACAAAGGTCGTTATCTCAGCTCATGATCAGGTTGCGGCAGCGATTGGCGCGGGCGTTCTCAACGAGGGGGAAGCTGTCGACGGTACAGGCTCCGTTGAGTGTATTACCCCCGTTTTCAAGGGTATTGTAAGAAATCCCGAATTTACCAACAATAACTTCGTATGCGTTCCCCACCCTGCAGGCGAGGATCTCTACGCTACATATGCATTTAACTTTGCGGGCGGTGTTTCTCTGAAATGGTTTAGAGACTGCTTTGCTTCAAACCTTAAACCCGAAGCTAAACAAAGGGGTGTTTCCGTTTACCGTATTCTTGATGAAAACTGCGCAACAGAACCTTCATCTGTTATTGTCGTTCCTCACTTTATGGGCGCGGGCGGCACTCCCGACCTTGTTGCAAATGCAAAGGGTACGATTACGGGACTTGATATGGCAAAAGGTCTTCCCGATATCTATCGCGGTTTTATGGAGGGTCTGACCTTTGAAATGGCATACAATCTTGAAACACTCGAAAAGTTCGGCATCAAGGTCGATACTCTTAAAGCTACAGGCGGCGGCGCAACATCTCCTATTTGGCTCAGAATCAAGTCTGATATTCTGAGACGCCCCATCACTCCTCTTGTTACAGACGAAGCAGGAGCGGCAGGCTGTGCTATGTTGGCGGCTGTTACACTGGGCAAGTATAAAGACCTTGCAGAAGCGGCTCAAAAGTTTGTTGTATACGGCGAAACAGTATATCCGGAAGATAAGTTTGCAGATATTTACGCCGAAAAATACGAAAAATATAAAAAAGTTCGTTCCGCTCTGCTTTATCTTTAAGCATAAAACAAATAATATATTTAAGGACTGCTCTTTTTCTGAACAGTCCTTATTTTTTGTAAAAATTTCCATGTTTATTATTCTTTCCTCTACACATAATAAAACTGTACCACACAGGAGGATAGATTTTATGAACACAAATTGTAAAAACAAATGTATTGAATGTACGGTTGTCAGCTGTGCAAACCACAGCCAGACAGAAAATTACTGCGCACTTGATAAGATCAAGGTCGGCACACACGAAAGCAATCCTACCGATGTAAGATGTACAAACTGTGATTCTTTTGTACTCAAAACTCAGGGCTGATTATACCCTATTAGATTTGGCAAAATAATCACAAATTAATAATATGCGCTCGAAGGGCACATCCCTTTGAAGTGTATATTAAAAAGAAAAAGAAGCAGAAAACATCTTGTCTTTTGCTTCTTTTTTATATTTATTATTCAGTCTTTCCGCCGACTGCCGGTGACATAGAAAAGTCTAACATATTCTTCATAAGTGTAAGCTGATCGTCGTACTTTTTCTGTTCTTTCTCACCGCGCGCCTGCGCCGTTACGTTCATCATTCTGAAGCAAAGCAGCGTATCGTCGGGCAGCTTCTCAAATACGGGAAGAAACTTTCCGTAGTCTGTTTCCTTAAACTTAATGGAAGAATCATCATATGCATGCTCGCTCGTTATACCAAGCTCCTCGAGCTTCATATACATACCTATTTCATAATCTTGGGCGTACATCTGAGGGTCGAGCAACAACAGATATGCATCACCTGCCGCAAGCTGGAGCTTGAATTTCTGCCTTGCATTGGCTATATACTCCATATCAGGCTTATATTCCAAACCTTCAGCTTCTGCCTTTTTCCTATTTTCTTCAATCTGCGCGTCTGTCAGCACCGTTATATCAATAAACTGCGCTATTTTTTTGCCGTCGCCGTTAAGGTCAGGCATTACCGATTCAAATGCATCCTGCATCTCGTATATTTCCGAGGCTGTAAAGGCTGTCGGGCCTGCATACATAATATATGCATCTACCTTTTCCTTATTCGCCATCTGACCTATCGAAACCACCAAAAAGACTATTATAAACAAACCGACTATACAATGCCACTTATAGTGATACCAAAAGTTGTCAAGCCAACTCCTAATTTTGTTCATACAGTCTTGTTCTCCCCTTCAACTTTAATCTTTTTTGCCATACCGAAGTTTCTTATACTGTACAGTATAAGCGAATTTATCATAAGCACAACACATATTCCAACCAGTATATTTGACAGAATGGGCGGCATTGAGGGCCACAAAATATGCAAAGCCATCATTCCGTAAAGGGATAATGTAGTCAGCTTGCCGTGCCAGTCAGCTCCGTGAACTTCGCCGGTCTTTTTTATCGCAAGAAAAGCGGCAAATGCCGAAAACAGCTCCTTGAATATCATAAGCAAAAAGGGCACCCACATAGCTTCAAATCTGTTTATGAGACAGTAAAGCATTGCAACCTGTGTCAGCTTGTCTGATATAGGGTCAAGCGCCTTGCCGACAGCGCTTATCATATTGAAGCGCCGCGCAATAAATCCATCGACCACATCCGTAAGTCCCGACAGGACAAGAATCGCAAACGCTCTCATATCACTGTGATTTACATATAAATACACAAAGAGCGGTATCAAACAAATTCTGAACATTGACAATATGTTCGGAATGGTAAAAATCTTTACTTTTCCGTCATCCTTAAAGCTGTCCTTAAACTTACTTTCCATCCAAAACACTCCCTTTTTTTACATTTCCTCTTTGACATATCATTATACACTTTTTTCTTGTCTTTTACAAGAGCATTTTTAATATTTTAGTCAATTTCACCCATAATATCTAAAAAATTTATTAAAATAGCTCATTTTTGTTTATAATGAGTTTACATAATAGGTGTAAACTCAAAAGGTAATATTTTCTATTTACAGATAAAAGTCATAAGCAAGTATTAACAGAAAGGATCGGATTTATAATGCTTGAGCTTCAAAAAATAAAAAAAGACTACCCTGCCGGTAACGGTATTGTCCATGCGCTTAAAGACATTGACCTCAAATTCCGTTCAGCCGAATTTGTTTCCATTCTCGGCCCCTCAGGATGCGGAAAAACCACAATGCTTAATATTATCGGCGGACTTGATCAGTATACAGACGGCGACCTCTTTATAAACGGACGTTCTACAAAAGACTTCAAAGACAGAGACTGGGATACCTACAGAAACCATTCGATAGGCTTTGTGTTCCAGAGCTATAACCTTATTCCCCATCAGTCTGTTCTCCAAAATGTTGAGCTTGCCCTGACTCTTTCGGGTGTACCGAAATCCGAACGTAAAGCAAGAGCAAAAAAAGCGCTTGAAGATGTGGGTTTGGGAGATCAGCTCTCGAAAAAACCCAGCGAAATGTCCGGCGGTCAGATGCAGAGGGTCGCCATTGCGCGCGCCCTCGTAAACAACCCCGATATTATACTTGCCGACGAGCCTACGGGCGCGCTTGATACAGAAACAAGCGTTCAGGTTATGGAGATTTTGAAAAACATTTCAAAAGACAGACTTATCGTTATGGTTACGCATAACCCCGACCTTGCCGAAAAGTATTCTTCCCGTATAATCAATATGCTTGACGGTGAGATCACCCGCGACTCCATGCCCCTTACAGAAGAGGAAATAAAAGCAGAAAAAGCTAAATTCGAGGAAGCAAACATAAAAGAAAAGAACTCAAAAAAGCCTTCCATGTCTTTTGCTACCTCTTTCATGCTCTCGCTCAAAAACCTTTTTACAAAAAAAGGCAGAACTATTCTTACATCCTTTGCAGGCTCCATCGGTATTATAGGCATCGCCCTTATACTCGCTATTTCTCAGGGTACTACAGCGTATATCAATGCCGTACAAGAAAGCACTCTTTCGGCTTATCCCTTAACGCTTGAAGCAACAACAATTGAAATGTCGTCGCTGATCAGCGCTTTTATGAACATCGCTTCAGAGGACAACTCTCACGAAAACGATGCAGTTTACAAAAAAGCAGCCCTTTACGATATGATAAACGCCATGAACAGCATTGAAGAGTCAAAAAATGACCTTAAGGCGTTTAAAAAGTTCATTGAAAATGAGATAAAAAAAGAAGACTCTAACCTTTCATATGCTGTCAACGGCGTACAATATTCCTATGACCTCGATATGCAGATATACACAGAGTCGGTAGACGGCGTTATACTCCGCTCCGACCTTGAAGATATCATTACCGACCTTATGCTTAAGTACATCGGCGTTGATATGTCGGCTATGTCTTCCCTTGCTTCCATGGGCGGCTCATCATCTTCTTCTATGATGTCTATGGGCTCGACACTCTGGCAGGAGCTTCTGCCGGGAACCGACGGCGCTCCCGTAAACGATCTCTTGCTTGATCAGTATGATATTATATACGGCTCATGGCCAAACAGCTATGACGAAGTGGTACTTGTCGTTGACGAAAACAACGAACTAGACGACATTACCCTTTATGCGCTCGGTCTTGTTTCTGCAGAAGATATTGACAAGCTTGCAAACGCTTCTATAAACGGTGCTGAGCTTGACGATAAGAAAGTGGTAAAATGGTCCTATGAAGAGATCTGTGATATGGAATTCAAAACCATTCTCAATGCAGACTGTTATCATTACGATGAAAAAACAGGACTTTACACCGACCTCCGCGAAACAGAAGCGGGACTTCGTTATCTGTACGACAACGCTATGTCGCTTAAGGTTACCGGTATTATCCGTCCCAACGAGGATGCGGATACAACTATGCTCAAAGGCAATATCTGCTACACAAACGGACTTACAAAGCATCTTATCGAAAAAGCAAAGGACTCTAAAGTTATTCAAGCCCAGCTTGACAACCCCAACACCGATGTTGTAACAGGTCTTCCCTTCAACTCCACGACCGGCTCTCTGACTGACGAAGAAAAAGAAACCGCTTTCCGCGAATACCTCTCAACACTTGATACGGCAGGTAAAGCCGCAACATTTATTGCAATAAACGCCATTCCCTCAGATAAATTTGTTCAACAACAAATAAACGATGTTCTCGGCAATATGACCCGCGAAGACATCGAAGCTTTAATGTCTCAAGGATTAGCTTCGCAGATGAACGTATCCGCAGACGAAATAACAGCCTATCTTGCATCAATGTCCGATGACGAGCTGACTGCGCTTTTCACACAGATGATTACCGAACAGATCAAGGCTGAGTATGCGCAGAATGTTATGACACAGATGGCAGGCACTCCCCCCGAACAGCTTGCGGCAGGACTTGATATGGCTCTGCCGTCATATACCGCACAGCAGTGTGCAACCTACTATGATGAGATCATGGTATTCTCCGAGTCAACCTACGAAGACAACCTGCTTGCTATGGGTTATCTTGATCTTGAATCGCCATCCGCTATAAACATCTACGCCTCTTCTTTTGAAAACAAAGATGTGATCGTAGAAGCAATCGATGATTACAACAACAATGTAGAAGAATTGAAGCAGATCAAATACACCGACTATCTCGGAATTATGATGTCTTCTATAACCACCATCATCAATGCGATAACCTATGTTCTCATTGCATTCGTTGCGATCTCGCTTATCGTTTCTTCCATTATGATCGGTGTAATCACACTTATCTCCGTTCAGGAAAGAACAAAGGAGATCGGTATTCTCCGCGCTATCGGTGCGTCAAAGAAGGACGTTTCGAGTATGTTTAACGCCGAGACTATTATCGTCGGCTTTGCCTCGGGACTTTTGGGTGTAGTCGTAACATACCTCCTCTGCATCCCAATAAATGCGATACTGCTCCACTTCACCGAAATTGCAAACCTCAGAGCTATACTCCCTGTATCTGCGGCAATCATACTTGTTGCCATAAGCGTATGTCTCACCCTTATTTCGGGTATCATCCCCTCAAGAAGCGCCGCAAAGAAAGACCCGGTCGTTGCCTTGAGAACTGAATAAAAGTTCAAAATTTAAGCCGTAGATTTGGTTTTTGTCCAATCTACGGCTTTTTGCTTGCAGAAATTTTTCAGATAATATTTTTTAAAACGCCCAGTTACCGTTTTTAAAGATTTGAACGGTCTTGCCGTCAAATGTTTCTGCCGATATATCAAGGTCTTTTGTGCCTATCATAAAGTCAACATGGATCATAGAGTCATTTATACCCTTTTCATGAAGCTCTTCTAAAGAATATTTATCAAAATCCTTGATAGTATTTGTAAAACCTCTGCCCAAAGCAAGATGGCAAGCTGCGTTTTCATCAAAGAGTGTTGTATAGAATAAAATACCCGAATTGCTTATAGGAGAGTCATAGGGGACAAGAGCACATTCGCCGAGATACGCCGCACCTTCATCCATATTAACAAGCTTTTTCAGCAATTCTTCATTCTGCTCTGCCTTCACCTCGGTAACCTTGCCGTTTTCAAATCTCATAGAAAAATTGTCGATAACCTCGCCTTGATAGGATAGAGGCTTAGATGAATATACAATTCCCTCAGCCACTCCTCTTTTCGGAGATACAAATACTTCTTCGCTGGGAATATTTGCATTATATTCTATACCCTGTACGGTTTCGTGCGCACCGCCGAGAAACTGACAGTCCTCTATCATACCTACACGAAGATCAGTTCCGTTTGAAGATTTGTAGATAAGAGTCTTTATACCGAGATCGTTCAAATAATTACATTTTTCATGCAAATTGTTGTTGTGGCTGTCCCATGCGGCAATAGGGTCTTCATCACAGCGTGAGGAATAAAGTATAGCCTCCCAAAGTTTTTCAACTGCAACACTCTTTCTTACACCGGGAAAAACCTTCTTTGCCCATGCAACGCTCGGAACAGCGGCAATACACCACTGATATTTGTTGTCCATTTTGTCGCGGTAAGGCTTTGTTACGTTTCTGACAGCCTGTGTTGACTTGCTGTATTTGTCTTGGTTTATACCCTTAAGCCCATCAGGATCTGCCGAATGAAGATGTATCATTGCAGGCAATGTTTCAAGTCTGTATTTGAGTCTGGCTTCCTGATATTCTTCTACTCTGCTTAAATCTTTCAAGGTGCGGTATCTTACTCCCAACTTTACTAAAGGCTGATATGTCCAGTCAACAACTACCCTCTTTGCTCCTGCCTTATAACACTCCTCGGCAACCATAGATACAAACTCCGGTTGATCGGGTTCGGCGCTAATAACTACCTCCTGTCCTTTTTGTACATTTACACCGGACTTAACTATAAGCTTTGCGTAATTTCTTAAGGTTTTCTTTGTCATAATATTAACTCTCTTTCTCTATATCGGTTATTTTTTACTATTTTATCCGTTTTACGTTATTTTTACACGTTTTCTTTTCTATATGCGCATTAATAATTGAAACAACCTCATCATTACTCTCGGTTGTAAAAATAAAATGTCGGTCAAAAATTCCGCTCTTGCGCAAAAGGTCTTCCTTGTCTGCCATATATATAGGAACAGAATTTAAGACAATTTCTCTTCCGCCTTCTTTCAATACGGGAAACACAACATTTTTTCTGTCACGCAGTACTCTCTGTCCCGTTTTCTTTTCGAGGATCATAAGCGGTACTTTTCCGTAAATTATAACGCTCTTTCTCCCTTTTATATCCCTTATCTGAGCCAAAGTCAATTCGGGAGATAATATAACACTTTCCAAATCATCAAAATTACAGAATGAGCTATTGTTGTAAATATTAAGTCTATAGTCCCCGTGAACGACTAATCCTGACTTTTTTGCAAGCTCTATATGACCTATATTGCCAACAAGACAGTGAACAGCGCCGTTTTCCTTGGCAATTTTAAGCTGTTTTTCAATCCTATCATACTCGCTGTCAAATACAACGGGCGGCATAACTACTCCGTTTGCTTTGCCTTTAACAAACTTTTCAAGAGGCAAGTAGATAATATCAAAATAATCTGTTTTCGGAATAGCTTCAGAGTGATAAAATCTTGCTGTATTAAATTTTCCGCATCTTTTTTCGCTCGTATCGACGACAATACTGTCAGGCAATCTGCCCTCCCTCTTGTGTATGTTTATTTCTTTCTTTTTACTTCCTGCAAATGTTTGCCTTATCTGTGTGTTTCTTGTTGCTTCCTTGTCGGTAGCACTTCTTATACCAAGCATATTGTTGTCTGTTTTTCCTATGAAATATCCGTCAGTAAAACCTCCTCGGCTGAATACCGATGCCAATCTTTCTATCTCTTTCAGGCTCGCATTTCGGTTTTCGTCAAGCAGCTTTCTGTATGTGCTAACCACAGAATATACATACGACGGGGATTTCATTCTTCCCTCTATCTTCAGAGAAGCAACTCCCATTTCCGTAAGCTCTTTTACATGGTTTGCAAGGCACATATCCTTTAAAGAAATAGGGTAACCGTTGTTGTAAGGCAATCGGCAGGGCTGAGCACATTCACCTCTGTTTCCGCTCCGTCCTCCAATAAATGAACTCATAAGACACTGTCCCGATTGACTGACACACATAGCTCCATGAACAAACATCTCTATTTCAATCGGTGAATTTTTTACAAGCTTTTCTATATTTTTCTTTGACATCTCACGGGCGCACACCATACGGCTGAAACCTATATTTGCAAGATACTCTGCGCTTTTTATGTTATGACCCGACATCTGTGTACTTGCGTGTAATTCAAAGTCAGGCAAATATTCGTGCAATACCTTTGAAAAGCCGATATCCGCAGTAATAAGAGCATCTACTCCGGACAAATAAAGTGCCTCTGCGTATTTCAAGGCATCTATGAAACACCTGTCGTATATAAGAGTATTTAATGTTACATAAACTTTTACACCGTTTTTGTGACACAACTCAACTGCATTTTTTATTCCCTCACCGTCAAAATTTTTTGCATTCATACGCGCGTTGTAAAGTTTGCCGCCGAGATACACAGCATCGGCTCCGCCGGCTATAGCGCTCTCCAACGTTTCAAAAGAACCTACCGGTGCTAACAGTTCGGGCAACTTCATTGTATCACTTCCTTTATTTTTGCTTTTTTTAGGGTGTAAAATTCTAAAAAACTTTACTCACCGAATCTGAGCAAAGTTTTTAGCCGATTATGACTTTATCATATTATTACCAAACAGTTTTTTGATTTATATCATACAGCATATCACATTTTGTTATTTTTTTCAAGACTGTATTTTATATATTATAAATAATCATTCTATAGGTTTACAATTTTTTATCTGTATGCTATAATAAA
>JAZRIJ010000053.1:0-30961 GCA_045645205.1 Eubacteriales bacterium | reverse complement strand
GAACTGTTCAACGGCAAAAAACTCTTTGAAACCACCACTATCACGCGGTTTCTAATGTGATACAAAAATATACAAAATAATAACACTTAACCATTTTTTCCAACCAAGCGTCATATATGCCCCACAGCCACAAATGCGGCTCTAACCACAAGCCTTCCCCAGTAGGGGAAGGTGGCAGCCGAAGGCTGACGGATGAGGTGTCATTAATCATATACAACTCCTCATCCACCACTTCGTGGTCCCCCTTCTTCCACAGGAGAAGGCTCCGCTGCGGCAGAACTGTTCAACGGCAAAAAACTCTTTGAAACCACCACTATCACGCGGTTTCTAATGTGATACAAAAATATACAAAATAATAACACTTAACCATTTTTTCCTATCAAACGTCATATATGCCCCGCCAAACCATGTAAAACGGTAATTAAGCAACATATGCATGTGCATATACAAATATATATTTTTGAAAAAAATATATTAAAAAATAACACTCGACTGAATTTCTCCAATCGAGTGCCATATTAAGCCCCACCGGGCCGTGTAAACGGAAATTAAGCAACCCTGCATGTGCAAGGCGATGCTCTCTTCAGTAGTTTGTGCTACCAGCATCCCTTTACGCGCGTGTATATGCAAAAAATGCACAGGCGCGTAAGGGGAGGTCTGCATTCCCCGTACCGAAAGTCCGAGCTCCTTTAATGATTTGTGGGTTTAATTACCCGTTTATCACAAACAAAGCAGGAATATTATTATTGTATGCCGAGATTAAATTTTGATTACAGTAAATTTATTACATATTACTGAGCATCGTAGTCAATTTCGTCGAAGAGCATATCCTCGAAAATTTCCGCAACCTTTTCAAACTCATCGTCATCGTCAATAGTAACAAGCAGATCTTCGCCGTTTTCGTCAGCTTCAAGCTTCAAAACAACATATTCCTGTTCTTCGTTTTCTGCCTTTTCAGGCTCGTAAGGAACAAGAGCAACATAGGTAACACCGTCAATCTCCTGACTTGCGATAAGCTCAAATTCGCTTTCATTTCCCTCTTCGTCTGTCAATGTAAATATTTCATCACCCATAAATTCTTCTGCCATTGGTCTTTACCTCGCTTTAAATAATTTCTTTTACACTATAATCATAGCTTATTTACACACAATTGTCAATGTAAATTTTTTAGTTTTTTAGTGTTTTTTCGGTTGTTTGTTCAACTTTTTCATTTTTATCCGTCTCGGTCTTAACAACAGAGCTTTTCTCTTTTGTTTTTGCCTTTCTGTCAAGGTCCTCGCGAATTATACGGTAGAACGCCGATGTAAGCGGAACACCAACCAACATACCTATAATACCGAAACAGCCGCCGCCGACCGTTACGGCAACAAGTACCCATATTCCCGGCAGACCTATTGACGAACCCACGACTCTGGGGTAAATTATGTTGCCTTCAAGCTGCTGCAACACAAGAATAAATATCAGGAATATAAGCGCCTTTGCAGGTGAGACGGTAAGTATCATCAATGCGCCGGTTATTGCGCCTATATAAGCGCCCGCAATGGGAATAAGCGCGGTAAACGCTATAAGCGCTCCAATCATTGTCGCGTACGGCAAACCGAAAATAAGCATACCCACTGTACAAAGAACACCAAGTATAACAGCTTCGGTTAACTGTCCGACGATAAATTTGCGAAAAGATTCGTTCAACACCTGCGTAAAATAGAATATTTTCCCATATACTTTTGAAGGAAGATAGTTTTCGGCAATTTTTTTGAACTGTCTCTTAAGTCTGTCCTTGTCAAGCAAGAGATATATCGAGAATATAAAACCGAGAACGCCTGTTATAACCCCCGACACAACACCCATTACCGTCTTTGCGACTGTATTTACAACGCCGCCAACGCCTGTGGTTATCAAAGTAACAAACTGCCCTATCTTAGACTCCCAGTCAATTGCCGCCAAATAGTCAAGCGCCTTGTCAGGAATAAAATCCCAATTCTCTGCTCTTGCAATAAAGTCCTTCATATAGTTCGGTATCTTAGATACAAATGCCAGCATTAGCTGTATGCAGGATATAAGCTGTGGAACTATCAACCATATTACAACAGCCAAAACAATAAGTACAGTCATAAATGCCAATACCATACACAAAGGACGCCTTATTTTTTGTAAAGTTCTGTTTTTTGATTTTTGGAAAAACCATTTTTCGTAACGTACCATAAGTATATTTACAAAAAACGCTATACATCCGCCCAGTATCAACGGTATTGATGCCTCAAAGACAACTCCCAAAAATGAAATAAACGGCTGCCAATAGATTATGCACAAAAACAAAATAAATACGCAAAAGCATATTTTCAATGCTTTTTTCCAGTCAAACTTCATTATACATCTTCCTTTTTATTTTTTACCGTATTCCATTATACAACCGAGATGTTATTTTTGCAATAGTATTTTGTTATCAATATTTTAATCTTTTCAAAAGTGCTTGGCAACCGTTCAGTATATCTTCTTCAGTTGCTCTGAAATCTCCCGTATACCAAGGGTCTGCAACATCACGTGGGTTATTTGTATAATCAAGCAAAAGGGATATTTTGTTGTCCCTGTCCTCACCGAAGATACGCTTCATATTTGTTATGTTATATGAGTCCATACCGATTATATAATCATATTTTTCATAATCTTCAAAAGTTATCTGCACAGCGCGCTTCGTTGAAAAGTCAATATTATATTTTTGTAAGACCTGCCGAGTGCCGTAGTGAACAGGGTTTCCTATCTCCTCGGTAGATGTTGCCGCAGACTTAATATAAAACTTGTCCGCAATTCCCAAATCCGATACTAACTTTTTCATCAAAAACTCCGCCATAGGACTTCTGCATATATTCCCGTGGCAGACAAAAAGTATTTTAGTCATATTCTTTCACCTTTTATATCTCCTCGGCTCCCTCATCATAGGGAGGCGAAGGATAGTTCTATTTTTAATATATTATAACATTTTTAATTTACACTTTCAAGATATATGCTGCCTAAACGCATAATTACTTTTTACTTCACGTTGAGGCAAGGGTGTACCCCTGCCCCCCCTCATATTACTTTTGTTTTCAAAAAGTAATATAGAACACAAACATCAATACCAAACGTAATGCATAGTGTATTGATATTTGTAGTGGAATATGATATAATTAACTCACCGATAAATATGAATTTGGCAAAGGAGGTTATTTCTGTGAAAAAGCTGATAGCAATAGTTTTGTCGCTAGTTTTCATTTTTAGTCTTGTTGGTTGCAATAAGCAGGATATTAAAGAGCAAAGCGACAACATTCTAACACTCGATAAAGTTGTCGATTTGTCTGCTAAAGGTGAGAAATTAACTTGGAGTGATTTTGAGCAATACGAAAGTACTGAAACAGGCTCAGGACTGTATATATTAGTCTATGAAATCGATGAAAACTTTGATTTGTGGATTGGTGGCACCTCTATGGAAGAAAGCCCTTTCTATATTAGACTTCTAACGAAATCAAACATAGATAATTATATTGATATACGAACAGATGATGTTAATGAATTTATCAAATCGAACAAGAAATAAAAAGATTTGTATTCTGTTTCGGATATATAATTTGTTTTAAACAGCAATTCCAACCAATATCCCGTTTCTTTTGCTTCTTTGAGAGCAATTTGAAGTTTGGCTTTGCCAAGTGAAGCAGCGGCAATACCGCTGTGAAGTATCGTGCTTATGTACGAAGTGAAGTTAAGTGTGCCACCCACGCCCGCAGGCACTTCACAATGCGAAGCATCGCTTCACGCACCGAAGGTGTACTTATCGTGCCGTAAGGCACACTTAGTTGAAAAGAAACACCTTTTGTCTACCAGACAAAAGGTGTTTCTTTTCTGTGAAAGACTACCTAAACGGAGCAGAAACGAGGTAAGAAAGCGTAAAAGTAGTGTAATACTTTTAGCACTTTAATTTTTTGTTATTCAACTGATACAGATAATCATTATATGTGTAATAGTTGTCGCTTTGATAAACAAAATCTTCGCAAAAGTCGAGGGAAGCAACGGCTCGCTCTTCAAAAGGATCGGTTTGATCAAACAAATCACACATATCCTCTTTGCTTGTTATTTTTATATCTTTTGTGCAAAAAAGCTGATTCTCTTTATTTCCATAAGGACACATGTTCCCGTGACGGCAGGTCATACAACATGCGAGTTTAACATTTTCCGGAAGATTGATTTCCAAATCTGCAAGAGTATCTGTCCAGAGGTAATCTGTGCCGTATCCTTTATACTCGTTTCCGTTATAGCGTAAAGTGATTTCAGATGAAGGATTCGCTATAACTTCTGTGTCATCATAAACAATTTGTATCGGTGTAAGCACTTTTCCGGCAGGAGTGAGCAAAGGTATTTCACATGACAAAATCTTTTTCATTTTGCATTCTCCTTTGCAGTTCTACAAGAAGCAATCAGCATTACACGCAAAGATGTACACTTTGCAGAGAGCGATTTATATGATTGTTCGTCAATATAATTTGTTCTGCGTAACAATTCAAGCCAATAACCTGTTTCACTTGCTTCCTTTAAGGCGATTTCAAGCTTGGAAACAAAGTCTTTCTTACCTTGGGCATACTGCGCTTCGTGGATGTTAGCGCCGATGGACGTGCCACTTCTGCCAATCTGGTTGGAAATGATTGATTCGTGGTTCGATTTCAATTGTTTAACAAGGCTTATAATATCCACAGAGAATTCCATAGAAAGTTCAGTAAGCTTATTATCTTTCATAATAATCGCCTCCTTTTTATTAATTATATCATAAAACGCATCATATTTCAATGATGCATCACCTTCGGTGATATGATGTTATGCTTCGCATAATGATGTGGCTCCCTTTGGTCGCAATGATGCGTTGTTTGCCCAATACATTAGCGAAGCGACATCATTAGGCGTAGCCGTCATCATTAGTGAAACGACATCATTTGCCGAAGGCAAACATCATTCAAAAAGACCACATTTGTCTGGTAGACAAATGTGGTCTTTTTGTTGGGGTGAGTAATGGGACTCGAACCCACGGCCTTCAGGGCCACAACCTGACGCTCTAACCAACTGAGCTATACCCACCATATTATAAGTAATAGGTAAAAGTGAATAGTGAAGAAGTAAAGAAAGGATATGTTAAGTTAAATATTGAGGTTCGCTCGTGCGAACCTCAACTTAACTCTGGCGCACCCTGGGGGATTCGAACCCTCGACCTACCGCTTAGAAGGCGGTTGCTCTATCCAGCTGAGCTAAGGGTACATTTCTTCGCCTGCCTCATTTCGACACCACAGAATTATAACATAACTATTCTTAATTGTCAAGCATTATTTTGTATTTTTTATAAAAATTTGCACACTGCATAATTTACACATTTTTTTACAATTCCGTTGAAGTTTTTTCTATTGTATGTTAATATATATTTATATATAAAAAACTTGTATACATTCTTCAAGGAGATCAACAAAGATGGAATATATCTTATCCGAATACACTCCAAAAAACCTTTATCGCTATTTTGAAGAAATATGCGCCATTCCGCGCGGTTCGGGCAACGAGGCGCAGATCGCCGAATACCTTTGCGAATTTGCAATAAAACACGATCTTGAATACTACAAAGATGAAGTAAACAATGTTCTTATAAAGAAAAAAGCAACAAAAGGCTATGAAGACCGCCCTGCCGTTTTGCTTCAGGGGCATACGGATATGGTATGCGAAAAAAACGCAGATACGGTACACAACTTTGAAAAAGAGGGGTTAAAGCTTTATGTAAAAGACGGTTGGCTTTATGCTGATGGAACAACCCTCGGTGCTGATGACGGCATCGGCGTTGCAATGATGATGGCGGTTCTCTCGGAAACAAATGCAGAACATCCTGCCCTTGAATGTCTGTTTACAGTACAGGAGGAAACCTGTATGGGCGGAGCTTCTGCTTTTGACTATTCACTCCTTACCGCAAACTCCTTTATCAACCTTGACAGCGAAACCCTTGATGTTGCAACGGTTAGCTGTGCCGGCGGCGCAAGAAGCGATTTTGTGTTTGAGCTTGAAACATACAAGATGCAAAACTCACCTATTAAGCTTACAGTTAAAGGACTGGCGGGCGGTCATTCGGGCGTTGACATAAACACAGGCAGAGAAAACGCAAACATAATTATGGCAAAGCTACTGGCAGGTCTCTATGAGAAAATGCCTTTTAACCTTGTTTCATTAAACGGCGGAAACAAGATCAACGCTATCCCCCGTGAATGTGAATGTGTTATCAGCGTATTTGACCGTAAGCAAGCTAAGGAAGAACTCAAAACATTGGCTGACTGCATTAGAAAACAACTGATTAAGGCAGACAAAAAGTTTTCGCTTCGCATAGACAACGCAAACAGCGTATCCGACACTATGTTTTGTTTCAAAGATACATACCGTATTATCAGCACTATGAATATTATTCCAAACGGCGTATATACAATGAGTCATTCTATGGAAGGTCTGGTCGAGTCATCATCTAACCTCGGCGTTGTAAATACCGAAGGCAATAAAATAACCATCTCGCTTATGCCCCGTTCTTCCGTTGAAAATAAATTAGACGAAATAATTATGAAGCTTGATATGATAGCAAAGCTTTCGGGCGCAAAAATAAAACACTATAACCGCCATCCCGGCTGGGAGTACAGAAAAGACAGCAAAATGAGAAAATTATTCTCCGACTGCTACAGCAGAAAATTCAACAAAAAGCCTACATTTGAAGCTATCCATGCAGGAGTTGAATGCGGTATAATAATTTCCGGCACGGGCAGAGATATGGACGGCATATCTACTTGCGCAAATGTTGAAGAAATCCACACACCGAATGAACGGCTGAATTTAAAGTCGGCTGCGGATGCCTATGAAATAATACTTGATATGTTAAAAAATATGTAAGAATGATTTTTTCATATTGTTTGTTCTTAGTTTTATGCAAAGGAACACGGTTACAAACAGCCGTGCTCCTTTGTCGTATATAAAAGAAATAAAAGTTAATATTTTTTGAAATTGGGTATTGATTTTTTTAAAATAATGTGTTATAATCCTAATGTTGCAAACAAGGCCTGTTGGTCAAGAGGCTAAGACGCCGCCCTCTCACGGCGGAAACAGGGGTTCGATTCCCCTACGGGTCACCAAAGCAATCTTAAACAAAGTCCCCAAGAAGTCTTCTTTCTTGGGGGCTTTGGCTTTTCCAAATACTTACGCTGACAACTGAATATCATTTTATCGAGGGCAATATTGCAATTTCGCAGTATTGCCCTTTTTTATTTTTTCCTAACTTTCAGTTTCAAAAGATTTCCCAATAGTTCTTCAAAAGGCATAGATACAAACTTGCTGTTGTGCAACATACAGTACCGTTTACAGCCCTGCTCAAATTTGTCTTTCGGGCATTTGTTATTCATCCAAGCGGTAAAGTTAGTCAACACTTTTTTTGTAAACCGATATTCATACAATGGATTTTTAATCAGTTTATTATAATCTGTTCCTATATCTTCGTGTGTCAACAACGGTGTAACAATTCCGACTTTCTTTTTCTTCTGTTCGGGACTTAAATCTGTTTCCACTAACTCATACGGCACAACATTGTTTTTGATAAATTCCATAATCTGCGCCTTATTGTGATAATCTGCTTTTTGAATACGAATTTGCCCTATGGCATTACCGATAACTTCTGCGGCTATAAGTACAGAAAACTTTTGCCCGTGAAAATTGATAATCTCCTGTCTGATTTCCACAGTATGCTCTAACTTTTCCGTCCTTGTGGTATATCGGACTTTTTTTAGTTTACTGAGAATATTAAGGGCGGTTCTGTTACTGCCTAATTCCAATTCCTTTTGGAGCATATCGGCAGTTGCTTTTTTGCCGTACTCGGCAACAAGCCATATTGCCAAAAACCATTTATTCAATGGCGTGTGCGAGTCTTGAAAAACCGTCCCCGATGTTACGGACATTTTATGACCGCACTTTTTACACTTGAATTTTATATCTTCTGTTTGCCAAGCCTCGTTGTTTTCACAATGAGGACAGATAAAACCGTCTTTCCAGCGTATATTTGCAAGATACTCTCGGCACTGCTTGTCAGTACCGAGGGTATTTTTTAATGTTGTTAAATCCATAAGCGATACCTCCTATTGCTATTTTACCACGCCCAAGAAGTTCCGTCAAGTGCACATTGTAAAAGCCAATGGTTATATCCAACAGATGAACAAAATCAGAGGTTTCACAGCGCACCGAAAATAGTAGTTAGTTCCGCAAAGTGCATTTTTCAAAAACCAATGGTTAGTTCAAATAGAAACACAAAACCATTGGCATTTGACTTGCACTTGACAAAATGAACTGTGCACAAGTTCCGCCAACTGCATATCGAGATAACCAATGGTTAGTGTTAATGAAATCGATTTCAAAAACAATAATTCGGAGGTTAGACACTTATGCAAGAAATAGTCATCAGTAAAGAACTTGCTCGTCAGTTCGCTTATGACTGCTTCGAGGTCATTGTTCGAGAAATACAAGAACAAGAGGACAAGGAGGCAGATTGCGATGTGGAAAAGCAAGCGGGATAGTCCTACTTATTAAAAAATCAAACTGTATTCATATCAACAATTCAATTATTAAAATTTAGGAGGTAATCACAATGAAAAAATCCAAAAACACAACTTTCGAGAAGGCGTTTACTACTCTGCAAAGAAAACTAATTGCAGAAATGCTTATCAACAACGATGTAGAAAAAGTCAAATACATACTGTGTTCCTATAAGGTGCAGTACACAGATGATTTGGCAGTAGAGATTAAAACAAAGTACGGCAAAAAGTAAAGGAGCGTCAAGATTATGAAACTTAATGATTTTATTACACACTTTCACGGTGTTAAGGCTGTAAAAGACAATGAGTATATGGCTCTGTGCCCTGCTCACAATGACCATAACCCAAGTTTATCTATCGGGCTTTCGCCCGATCGTGAACGGATATTGTTACATTGCCACGCAGGATGTGAAACCAAGGATATATTAAGCGAAGTAGGACTTACATTGAAAGATTTATATAATAACAAAGGAGATAACGCTATGAAAAAGACAATTTATAATTATTGCAAGGCAGACGGAACTATCGCCTACACCAAGACCCGTACTGACTATAAGGATGGCACCGATAAAGGTTTCATTTTTAATCAGCCAGACGGCACAAAGGGTATCAAAGATATTCAGCACCAACTGTATAATCTGCCTGCTGTTCTCACGGCTACAAAGGTATATTTTGTAGAGGGCGAGAAATGTGCTGACGCAGTTATCAAGCAGGGCTTTGTTGCTACTACACTTGATACAGGGGCAAAGTCCCCTTGGTATTCGCACTATACAGAATACCTAAAAGGTAAAGAGGTCATTGTTATTCCCGATAATGACAATGCCGGTATGAACTACGCAAAGAAAGTTTTGCAGAATATTCCTACTGCCCGAATTGTAAAACTGCCCGACCTTGCGGAAAAGGGCGATATTTACGATTGGCTCGCTATAGGTCATACTATGGCAGAGGTAGACGAACTGCCTACATTTGAAATTACCGAAGATGTGGCTACAACTATCCATAGTGATAGTGAGAACACAGAGGATTTCAAAAAAGAAACACAGGCAGAAACCATTATTCGCCTTGTGGAAGAAAAAGACACTATCCTTTTCCACGACACCGCAAAAGACCCCTATGCCGCTATTATGATTGACGGACACCGTGAGGTATGGTGTATCGACAACGGCGATTTTAATACCTGGCTTAATAGTCTGTATTATTCTGCCGAAAAGAAGCCTGCCAAAAAGGATAGTCTTTCACAGGCAAAAGAGGTATTGAAAGCAAGGGCTGTCTTTGAGAACACAAAGGCAATTCCGCTTGATACCCGTGTGGCACAGTTGGATAATGCCTTTTGGTATAATCTCAGCAATGACGATTGGAATGCTGTCAAAATTACAAATGACGGTTGGGAAATTGTTGATAATCCCCCGATACTGTTCAAGCGTTTCCGACATCAAAATTGTCAGTTAGAGCCGAGTACAGACGGCGACATTAAGCGAGTTTTGAAATACATAAACTTACAAGAAAATCATACCTTGTTCCTGTGCTGGCTTGTTTGTTGCTTCGTGCCAAATATTCCGCACGCTATGCCTATCTTTTTCGGAGAAAAAGGTGCAGCCAAGACTACGGCTTGTACCTTACTGAAAAAGTTAATTGATCCGTCGGCGTTGGAAACATTAACAATTCCAAAAACTTCTCGCTCGTTAGCGGTAAATCTGCAACAGCATTGGTTTTTGCCGTTTGATAATGTTTCCCGAATTGACGAGGAAACAAGCGACACCTTATGCCGAGCCATTACGGGTGGCGGTATTCAGCAAAGAAAACTGTTTACTGATGCTGACGATTATATTTTTACATTCCAAAAGTGCTTGGCTCTTAACGGAATTAACAATATAGCCAATCGCCCCGACCTACTTGACAGAGCCATACTGATTGAACTCTGTCGCATTGATGAAAGCAACCGTAGAGAACTTAACGAACTAATGACAGACTTTGAAAATGACTTGCCTTGTATCTTGGGCGGTATCTTTGATACGCTGTCAAAAGCAATGAGCCTGTACCCCACAGTTAAACTTGATACACTACCTCGTATGGCAGACTTCGCCCGTTGGGGTTATGCGGTAGGCGAAGCACTCGGCGGTCTCGGTAACGAATTTCTTGAACAGTACAACGCTAACCAAGGCAAGAGAAACATTGAAGTTTTGAATACCGATATTGTTGCCACTTTGACGGTTGCCTTTATGAAAGACAAAGCCGAGTGGACGGGCTTGATTTCCGAACTGTATAATCAGTTGTCGGCAATGGCTCCGCAGTACGGTATCAACAGCAAAGGCAAGGAATTTCCTACTGTACCTAATGTGCTGTCCCGCAGGCTGAACGGCTTGAAAAGCAATCTGCAAGAAGCAGGAATTTCCTTTAAGACTTCGTCAAAAATGAACGGCACAGAGATTGTTCTGACGAACGAGAAAATATCTCAATTATCGTCATACTGTCATTACGGAGTCAAGTTTGACGGCGTGAATGCACCCGTAACTATGGCTGATGATACACAGGACGATACGGACACAGGTGATGTTACCTTTTAATGACGGTATGACGATTATGACGATATTTTTTGATATGTTATAATCTGTCCTGCCTATAAAAAAGCCATTGGAACTGCAACAGCGGTTTCAATGGCTTTTTCCTTTATATGAAGCGAATTATAAAAGGCTAATCATTTGTGGGGACAAAATTATATGTCATATCGCCTATGACAAAGTCGCAAGAGCCGTCTTCTTTTTCTTTTGCAGAAATAGACTTCATCTGCAAATCCGAAATTGCCAAAAGCAACAAAAGTATATCCGCATTACTATACCGTGCTTCTGTAGATAGTTGGATATGCTTTGGCTCTTGTGTATCTGCGGTAATTGTTTTTCGTACTCTTTTCATAGTGATGTCCTCTTTTCGTAATTTTGACACGAAAGAGTGATACATCTCGGTTAGATGTTCCGAATGTTTGAAACTCTGCGACAGTTTCAGCCGAATTACCAACAGACAGAAAACAGTATCTTTTGTGCCTTCAATAATATTAAAGGTTTTTCAGGTCGCTCACCCGATCACAAAGGCAATACAAGGCGATAGATAAATCCCCCGATAATTTATACTGTTATAATTAAAATGGCAGACAGGCGGTTTTATGCCTTATTCTGCGGTGCCCTCGTCTATGCCTAAAAGAATATCCACAGCCTGTTGTAAATCTTCTTTTGTGCGGTATGCTTTGATAACTTTCTTTTCGTGTGCGTTCAGCTCGTCATCAGTCAAATGAACATCAAGCAAATCACTCGGAGATACATTTAACGCTCGGCAGATATTACCGATAATATCCGCATCGGGTCTGTTTATGCCCTGCTCCCAATTCGATACACGGCTCTTGGTTACACTTATTTTCTCTGCCAACTGCTCCTGTGTCAGACCGCTTTCCTTTCTGTACTTGCGTATTCTATTTCCAATCTCGTATTTCAAGAAAATCACCTCACTTATAGTATTATACACGAAAATAAAGAAAAAGCAATAATTTTATCAAGATTTTCTGTACTTTTGTATTGACTTCACCGTTTATCTGTGATATGATATAAGAAAGTACAGAATTTCTGTATTCAAGGAGGTGCAGATATGGAAGTTTACAAGAAAGTGAGGGCATACATTGAGGATAACGGCTACAAACAATTAGCCGTAGCACAGAAAGCAGGTATTTCAAAAGTTACATTCAATGCAATGATGAACGGTAAACGAACTATGTATGCAGACGATTTAAGAGCCATTTGTTTGGCATTGAATGTCAGCCCCGAGGTATTTATAGAAGTACCTAAAAACTGCTGAACTATAAAGAGGGGTGATTTTCTTGAAAAACATTGATAAAGTTGCAAACGCTGTCTTGTTTATGGATAAACAGTTGCGTGAAGAACTGCTGATTAAAGACGGAACAGTACAAGCCAAAAAACTATGGGAAAATACATATATCAAAAAACAGATTGATAAACGAGAGAACGGCGGAACTTTTACTGTAAGTGACCATATTTGTGCTATGGTCTATTCTATGCTGACCTCGGGTGCTTCTTGGAGCAGAGTTGAGCCGAGCCTTGATATTGAAACAGGTCGCATAAAACTGATTGACGAAATATTTTGTCAGTATGATGTTGATACTCTGCTGAATACTGACCCGATAATATTGGTCGATAAAGTGAAAGAACAAACGCTTGGCACACAGTATATTAAAAATCAAATGGTTGCCCTTATCGGTACTAATATCGGTAAAATGCTTTCACTTGAAAAGGAATACGGCAGTATAGATGATTTTTATCAAAAGTTCATTGATACTGACCCCACTTTGAAAGCATTAGTTAAAGTATTGTCTGCCGAGGGTAAACCGCATAAGTACGCTCAAATGGGCGAAGCCTTGACAGCGGAATACTTAAAAAATGTCGGATATGATATTGCAAAACCCGACAGGCATATACGCAGGATTTTAGGCAGTAATGTTCTCGGCTGTTCCGATAGCGAAATCGCACCGATATATGAAGCATTTGACCTTGTGGCAGAGATAGCAAGGGCGACAGGAAAACGGATCGCAGAGGTGGACTATATTTTATGGTCTTACTGTGCCAACGGCTACGGCGAGATATGTACGGTAAACAAGCCTAAGTGCGATATATGCGTAGTAGAACATTGTAAAAATAAATCTATATAAATTTAGGAGGATGTCATTATGTTTGACAGCAAAAAACTATTTGAAAAACTGAACAATACCGCAAAGAAAGTTGTTGACGGTGCGGGGCAGATTATGGGCAATGTATCGGAGAGCCAAGCCAACAAAGAAGCTGAAAACAACACTTCGCATACTATGTACGAAGTATTTACTGCCGCTTTTGGTATGGGTAAAAAATTCATCATTACCGAAAGTTCCTTGATATACGGAACTGAGGAATACACTTATTCACAGCTTACACCTATTCGCATTGTCAATCCGCCTATGCCTTTATCTAACGGTACGGCTTCAACCGTTGCTAACGGCAAGGAATTAGTTTTGGCTTTTGAGAGTAGCCAAAAAGACCGCTTTGCAAAGGCTATGACCTATGCCAATGAGCAAATTGATTTAGCAAACGGCACAGTAAGAAACTATAAATATGTGCTTCAATCCGAGCAAGGTACAAAGATAGAAGTCTATGAAGATTATATCTTGCTTTATGCGTTAAAATCGGGTATCGGTAGCATTGTAGGCAATTCTATGCAAGGTGGCTCCGGCGGTAAAGTAATCTATTTTACGGATATGACTATATCCTTGAATGAAACCGCAGAGAACATTGTTTTGCAGATCGCTCCGCAAAATGCTGATATTGTTTCGATAGTTCTCAATATGGCACAAAAAGAATTGGCACAGAATATTATTGCATACATCAATGATGTGCTGACAACGGAAGCAACACAGACAGAGTTTGTCCCCGAAGCGTGGGAACAGGTAGGCGGTGCGGAAAAGCAGTTTACCTTGAACGGCAAGACACTTGTTATTCCTGCCAATATGGACGCATTCAATACTTACAGAACCAAGTTCTATGAATTAGCCCGTGTCTGTGCAGATAACGCAAGAAAAGAATACGATAAGAAAGTACAGAACTTGACTACATATTTAGAGTTCTTCCCCAAAATCTACAATAAGCATTTGGGTGTAGTTACACAGCGTGCTACGGATATTCTTATCTCGGAAAGTATATGGACGGTTACAAAAGAATCGTTTACCAATCAGCATATAGACGATTTCCATATGGCGATTGAGGAATATATGGTTACAACCGAAAGCGTGGAATTAACCGTACAGGCAAATCAAAACAGAGTATCAACCGCTATGAGTTTTGTACCTAATTTGGTCGGCGGCGGCTTCGGTGTCAAGGGTGCTGCCAAAGGTATTGCTACGGCAACTGCTTTCAATTTAGTCCGTGACGGAGCAGAAGCGGGATTGCTCAAAGGTGCAAGTCAAATCAATCAAGCACAGCAACTTGAACTTTACCAGCGTATCAATCCCGACAATCTGTTTGAATTGGTATTCATTGATTTTTGGAGAGTATTCCTTTCGCTCACATTTACGCTTAATCAGAACGGCAAGTCTATTTGGTATCCTACTGATGATTTAGCACAACAGGCAAGCAACATTTTTCAAAATCTCTCCAATCCCAATTTCCCACAGGATAAAGTTCTCGATGTGTTCTTTGATATTCTCAAAACTAATCCCTATGTCGAAGATTATCATAACTTTATGTTTGCTAAGTTCGGGGACACAGCGGAAACACAGGCAATTAAAAACTACTTCAATGTATAAGTTTTCCCCTATAAAAACAAACATCTCTTTCCGTTTATAATTTTATACTGTATAAGAACAGCCGTAGTCAGCAATGATTACGGCTGTTTTCTATAAATGATACTCTCTACACCGTTTCGTTTATAGCCACACCCTCAAAAATGTTACGAAACTATTAACGAATTTGAATTAGCCCATTTTTTATCTTATAATATAAACACAGGATAGTTATATATGGTAGGCGAAAGAAATCTGCCGAAATAACAGAAAGGTCAAAAGGTGTGGCTATGATTTACGGATATGCAAGGTGTTCCACCAATGAAAAATTGCAGGACATTAACAGACAGGTACGGGAACTGAAACAGCAAGGGGCAACCGACACAACGATTTATCTTGAATATGAAAGCGGTGCAAAGGAAGACCGAGCCGAACTGAACAAGTTGCTAAGTGCAGTACAGCCACAGGACACGATTATAGCAACCGAGGTCAGCAGAATTACCCGAAGCACAAAGCAACTTTGCGAGATAATCGAACTTGCCAAAGAAAGACACCTAAAACTGATACTCGGTAACTTTGTTGTAGATTGCAGTAAAGCACTTGACCCTATGACAGAGGGAATGCTCAAAATGATGGGAGTATTCAGCGAGATAGAAAGAAACATCACTAGTCAGCGTGTCAAAAGCGGTATGGAAAATGCAAAGGCAAAGGGCAAAAAGATAGGCAGACCTACCGTTACCGCCGATGATATACCGAGTGTCTTTTATAAGCATTACCCGAAATATCAGCAAGGGCAAATATCAAAAAAAGACCTGTCCCGACTTTGTGAGTTGTCCTATCCTACGGTTTATAAATATTTAAGTATCATAGAGGAGCAGTAAGAAGATGAAAGTACAGATTTATTCACGCAAAGCCATTGAAGAATTATTACAGAGTGGTTTCCCCGAAAACACAGCCGTTATCAGTTTTTATGACCCGCCCTCGAAAAGAACAGGCGAGATTTTCAAGCCCGTTGATTATAAGGGTAAAGCCGATAGAGTATTTACTATTCCGATCCACGATATTGATATAGAAATACTTGAAGATTACGGATTGACATTTGATACATATTTCCCCGAGGTCAACAGCCTTGCGGAGTATATACACCAAGCGTACAAAGACGGCTTAGATATTATCTGCCAATGCGAATACGGTCAAAGCCGTAGTGCTGCCTGTGCCGCTGCCATTTTGGAACATTACTACAAAGACGGTATATCTGTCTTTGCAGATTACAGATACTATCCTAATCAGTTAGTTTTTAACAAAGTAAGAAAATCGCTTGATATGATAAAGGAGTAAACAAAATGAATGTTGTTTTATATGCAAGATATTCCGACAGTAAGCAAAGAGAAGAATCTATCGAAGGTCAGCTCGAATGGTGCTACGAATATGCCAAAAGAGAGGGACACAGCGTTATCGGTGAATATATTGATAGGGCTATTAGTGCAAAAACCGATGAAAGACCACAATTTCAAAAAATGATTAAAGACAGTAGTAAAAAACTGTTTCAAGGAATTGTTGTATATCAGCTTGACCGTTTTTCTCGCAACAGATACGATAGTGCACATTACAAAAATATTCTCAAGAAAAACGGAGTAGGCGTTTATAGTGCAAGAGAGCCGATTTCGGATGATGCAAGCGGTATTCTTGTAGAGTCCGTTCTCGAAGGTATGGCGGAGTATTATTCCGTAGAGTTATCGCAAAAGGTGACACGAGGAATGAAAACCAATGCGGAAAAATGTCTGTCAAACGGCGGTACAACTCCCTTGGGGTACAAAATTGTTGACCATAGATATGTACTTGACGAAGAAAAAGCACCAGTTGTCAGAGAAATATACACCAAGTACGCAAACGGGTGGAGCATTAAAGAGATATGCGACAGTTTGAACGAGCGACACATAAAAACAGCACAGGGAGCAGAATTTAACAAATCATCGTTACATACACTTCTGAAGAACAGAAAATATTTAGGCATTTACATTTACAAGAATGTAGAGGTCGAGGGCGGTATGCCTCGCATTATTGATGATGACCTCTTCAAAAAAGTACAAGATAAAATGACAGTAAATAAAAAAGCCCCTGCAAGAGCAAGAGCCAAAGCAGAGTATTTGCTGACAACTAAACTGTTCTGCGGTTACTGTAAATCTATGCTTGTCGGACACAGTTCCAATCAAATCAGCACTAAGGGAATTATTTACAACTACTACAAGTGTAAAAATTCGGGTGGCAGTAAACCTTGTAAAAAGAAAATGGTAATGAAAGATTATATTGAGGATATAGTCGTCAATGAGTGTAGGGCTTTACTTACCCCGAAAAATATTCGCAGAATTGCAAAAGAGGTTGTAAAAATTTCTGCAAGTATGGACGATAGTTCAGAATTAAAGCGGCTGGAAAATCTTTTGAAAACAGCCCACGAAGAAAAGAACAATCAAATGGCTTCTATCCGTAAATGCACCAATGATATTGTCCGTGAAATGATTATCGAGGATTTGAGCAAAATTGCCGCCGATATTAAAGAACTTGAACGGCAGATTACGATTGAAAAATCCCGTCATTACATTATGACAGAAGAACAGATTATAGAAAGGCTCGTCAAACTTGCGAACGGTGATATAAATAATCCTGTGTATCGCAAGACTTTAATAAAACTGTTCGTGAATAAAATCTTCCTGTATGATGATAAATTTACTATTACATTCAATACAGGCGACGAAGAAGTTACCATAACAGATATTCTCTTAGATAAAATGGAGAGTGCTTCAAAATCAAAAGGGGCTAAATCTCTTTGTTTATCAAATGCTGTGGCTCACCATGTAAAAAGGGACTGTCTCAAAAGCAAGTTTAAGCATTTGAGACAGCCCATTTTTAATTAAATGACGGAGGGTTACCTTTCAGATCTGTAAAACGGCTGTCCTCGGGAGAGGGTTCTGACAGGCTGAAATACATCTTTGCCGCCTGCGTAGTACCGAAGTCGCGGTTAGAACCGGTATTTTGTACCTTGTTGAAGGCTTCACGGAACATGGCGTTGTGAGCCTCTTCCCTGTTCAGCAGAAAATCAATTGTATCTCTAACCTTTTTGTCGTTTATCTGTCTATAGAGATACTCGTACACAACCTTTGCTCTCTGCTCCGAGGCAATATTGGAAAGCAGGTCGGCACAAAGATCGCCTGTTACCGTTACATAGTCCCCTGTCCAAGAATATCCGGACGCATTTATAAGTCCGGGATTAAGTCCCAATAAAACATGGGTCTGTATCTCGCCGCAAGGTACGCTCGATGCATCGACGTCATGTCCGTTTAGAAGATTTATAGTCTGCGCGACCATCTCCATGTGAGACAGCTCTTCTGCGGCAATATCCATAAACAGATCCTTGATCTCGGGATCTTTTATACGGAAGCTCTGCGACATATACTGCATAGCCGCTTTTAGTTCCCCGTTTCCACCGCCCAACTGCTCTTGAAGCAACGCCGCATATTGAGGATTTGCCTTTTCAACCTCTACAGGATGAAATAACATTTTTTCGTGTTTAAACATTATTTTTCCTCCTTTTACTTTTTGTACACACAGTTAAGTATTTCCAAATACAAACTGATATATGCAGTTCATACCTTAATTTGTCTGCATATTATCCATATATTCTCTCAATTGTTATTGACTTTCAATAAAAAGGGTGTTATAATAAATTGTATTTTTAGATGGAGGGTACCATTATGAAACATATTGAAACTATTGAAACTCGCAATCTTTGTGAAAGCGCAAAGAACGGCGGTTGCGGCGAATGCCAGACTTCCTGCCAGTCTGCTTGCAAAACAAGTTGCGGTATTGCTAATCAGCAGTGCGAAAACAAGGAAAGCAAGTAAGTTATAAAAACTTTCCGATAGAATGCCGCCTATTTTTTGGCGGCATTTTTACTGTAAAACAAAGGAGTACATAATTTATGATACATCAATATAAGCTGGGCGGATATAATATAGTACTTGATTCATGCTCGGGCGGTGTGCATGTTGTTGATGATGTTGCATATGACATCATCTCGTTTTTTGAAAATGCAGAACGCGATGAAATAATAAAACAAATGGCTAAAAAATATGTAGGTCGTGATAATATATCATTGCAAGATATAGAAGAATGTTACGAGCAGATAGAACAGCTAAAAAATGCGGGAAAACTTTTTGCGCCAGATACATTTGAATGCATGGCAGGCAAGCTGAAAGAAAAAACTTCGGGAGTTGTTAAAGCCCTTTGCCTTCATATAGCTCACACCTGTAACCTCAACTGTGAGTACTGCTTTGCAAGTCAGGGAAAATATCACGGCGAAAGAGCGATAATGAGCTACGAAGTTGGTAAGCAAGCCCTTGATTTCTTGATTGCAAACTCAGGAAACAGAAAAAATCTTGAAGTTGATTTTTTTGGCGGAGAGCCGCTGATGAATTTTGATGTTGTAAAACAACTTGTTGCATACGCTCGCAGTATCGAAAAGGAACACAACAAGAATTTCCGCTTTACCCTTACAACAAACGGCCTGCTTATTGATGATGATGTTATAGAGTGGGCAAACAAGGAATGCAGTAACGTTGTTCTCAGCCTTGACGGCAGAAAAGAAATACATGACCGCTACCGTGTGGACTACTCCGGAAACGGAAGCTGGGAAAAAATTGTGCCCAAGTTTCAAAAGTTTGTCGAATCAAGAGGGCACAAAAACTACTATATGCGCGGAACATTTACCCACGCAAACCCCGATTTTCTTAACGATATAAAACAAATGCTTGATTTAGGTTTTACAGAACTCAGCATGGAGCCGGTGGTATGCGCACCCGGAGATACAGCCGCGCTGACACAGGAAGACCTGCCTATCATTTTTGAACAATACGAAAAATTAGCCGAGCTTATGCTCGAAAGAGATAAACAAGGCAAGCCTTTTACATTCTATCACTACATGATCGATCTTACAGGCGGTCCTTGCATATACAAGCGTATTTCGGGTTGCGGTTCGGGAACTGAATATATGGCTGTTACGCCTTGGGGCGACCTCTACCCCTGCCACCAGTTTGTAGGCGAAGAAAAGTTTAAGCTGGGCGATATTTGGAACGGCGTAACAAACAAAGAAAGGCAAAACGAATTTGCCTGCTGTAACGTATATGCGCGCGAGGACTGCAAAGATTGTTGGGCAAAGCTTTATTGTTCGGGTGGCTGCGCTGCAAACGCATATCACTCCACAGGCTCTGTAACAGGCATATATAAATACGGCTGTGAGCTGTTTAAAAAGCGTATGGAATGCGCTATAATGGTAGAAATTGCGCGCAGGCTAAAGAAATAGTATTTCTGTAAACAAAGTCGATTAATTTTGTGTTTTTTGTTTTGGGACAATAATTATGAGAGCCTTCGACTACGAAGGTTTCACCTTCTCCGCTCAGGATGACAGCGGAGAAAAAATATTAAATGTACTACTCTGCAGAAAGGAGAACGGAATGAAAACGCCTATTTGTGATTTTGTACGCAATTATTCGGAAAGTAATACTATACGTATGCATATGCCGGGGCATAAGGGACGCTCTTTTTTGGGAGTTGAAAACCTTGACATAACCGAAATAAAGGGCGCGGACAGTCTTTACGAAGCCGCTGGAATTATAAGCGAAAGCGAGCGTAACGCCGCCTCCCTCTTTGGCTGTAATACCTTTTATTCGACCGAAGGCTCGTCTCTTTGCATACGTGCAATGCTTTATCTTGTTACCCTTTACGCCAATGAACAGGGAAAGAAGAATATTATATATGCAGGCAGAAACTCGCACAAGGCTTTTATAAATACAGCTGCTTTGCTGGATTTTGATGTTAAGTGGCTTTCATCTATAAAAAACGGCTCATATCTGTCATTTTCCGTTACTCCCGAAAGTCTGGATAACACCTTAAAAAACGCAAAAGAAATGCCCGCGGCAGTCTATATAACCTCTCCCGATTATCTTGGAAATACAGCAGATATTAAGGGTTTTGCCGATATATGCCATAAACACAATGTTCTTCTTCTGGTTGACAACGCTCATGGAGCATATTTGCGTTTTTTGTCCAACTCAATCCACCCTATAGACCTCGGAGCAGATATATGCTGTGATTCGGCGCACAAGACTTTGCCCGTGCTTACGGGGGGAGCATATCTGCATATATCAAAAAACACCCCGTTTTTCTTTGCAAACAATGCCAAAAAAGCTCTTTCTCTTTTCGGGTCAACAAGTCCGTCATATCTTATACTGCAATCTATTGATAAAGCAAACGCTTATCTTGACGACATTTACGCCGAAAGGTTATCGGATACTGTAAAAAAAATATCACTTTTGCGCCAAAAACTACTAAAAAAAGGATATACCCTTATTGGAAACGAGCCATTAAAGCTTACATTTAAAACAAAAAAATACGGCTATCTCGGCAATGACTTTGCAGAGCTTTTGCGTAAAAACAATATTGAATGTGAGTTTTCAGATCCTGATTATGTTGTTTTAATGCTTACACTGCAAACAAATGAATATGAGCTTAAGGTTTTGGAAAAATGTTTGCTTTCAATTGAACAAAAACAAGAAATAAATATTTCTCCCCCTATTTATTTCGTTCCTGAAAAGGTAATGTCAATACGTGAAGCAACCATGTCTGCCTGCGAGACCTTAAATGCAAAAGACAGTTTGGGACGGGTACTTGCATTTGCCCAGGTAAGCTGCCCTCCTGCCGTACCAATAGTGGTTTCCGGTGAATTGATAGACGAAAATGCAATTAAATGTTTTGAATACTACGGAATCAATAAATGCTGTGTAGTAAAATAATAAACTTAACAAGAAAATAAACACATAGGTTGATGATTAACATTTTGTTTAATTTAATGAAATATACAGATAATTTTATATAAAACAAGAAATAAATTTATATAATATTTTTATTACACCTTGATTTTTTGCAAAATCATGTTAAAATTAGCACAGTGAATCTTTTTCTTAGATATATGATTTCTATATTTTACGAATTTTTTGAAAGGACATAAAAGCTATGTTAAAAGGAAATGCTATCGTAGGTCAGTCCGGCGGTCCTACTGCTGCCATTAACGCTACTTTGGCAGGCGTTATCAAAGGCGCTTTTGAATCGGAAGCAATTGACATCATCTACGGCGCGCATAACGGCGTTGAAGGTATGCTCGAGGGCAGAATTACAAATCTCAACGAGATATTAAAATCGGAAATGGATTTCAGACTTTTGGCATCTACTCCGGCTGCCGCGCTCGGTTCGTGCAGACGTAAGCTGCCAAAACCGGGTGAAGACGATGCAGTTTATGAAAAGCTTTTTAGTTTCTTTAAGAAAAATAACATTCACTACTTTTTCTATATCGGCGGTAATGATTCTATGGACACAGTTGCAAAGGTTTCCGCCTACGCAGAAGCCAACAGCTATGAGATTAAGGTCATAGGGGTTCCGAAAACAATTGACAATGATGTTGTGGGAACTGACCATACCCCCGGTTACGGCTCTGCGGCTAAATACATAGCAACATCAATGCAAGAAATTTTAAGAGATTGCGCTGTTTATACCGTAAAAGCTGTAACAATAGTTGAAATTATGGGCAGAGATGCAGGCTGGCTCACAGTTGCGGCAGGTCTTCCCCGTATAATAAACGGTATCGGACCCGACTATATTTATCTTCCCGAAAAGGCATTTGACATTGATAAATTTATTGAAGACGTAAAAGCTGCTCTTGAAAAACACCCCAATGTTGTTATTGCTGTTTCCGAGGGACTTCGGGGAGCTGACGGCAAATATATAGGCGAATCCACCCAAAGCGGAGCTACCGATGTATTCGGTCATAAATATCTTTCGGGTACAGGCAAGTGTCTTGAGCTTATCGTTAAAGAAAGAATCAGTTGCAAGGTTCGTTCAATCGAGCTTAACCTGCCTCAAAGATGCGCATCCCACTGCGCGTCCAAGACTGATATTGACGAGTCTCTCATGATTGGAGCTGCGGCTGTTAAAAGCGCAACAAACGGTATTACAGGAAAGATGATGTGCCTGACACGCGTTTCCGATAATCCCTACACTGTTGAACCTACTTATGCAGATATAGAAAAAATTGCAAATCAGGTCAAGGAAGTTCCTGCAGAATTTATTAATGAAGCAGGAAACGATGTTACAGACGCTTGTCTTGAATACATTAAGCCCCTTATCAACGGCGAATCCGAGGTGATTTGGGAAGACGGACTGCCCCGTCATTTTGCAATAAATTACCGCGCATAATTTTTGCATAATTTTTGTACCTGTAACAAATACTACTCACACAACAATTAATGTTTAAGGAGTGGTACGATATGTCAAACAAAAGTATAAAAATTGCATCCGGTATAATTGCAGGTACAGTTGCCGCAACAGCAATCGGAATTGCGGCAAAATCCATGCAAAAACCCAAGTCTAAACTGCAAAAAAACACTGCGCGTACACTTAATACCATAAGCAGTGTAACACACAGTTTAGCAAATATGTTAGGCTAAAACAAATACGGCTTTCCTACAAAACGGAGAGCCGTATTTTTATGCATAAATATTGACAATTACAGCAGAAAATGTATTGACACTTTTTAGAAAAGGGTGTATAATAATTTCTAATGTATTTTAATAAGGAGTGTTTTAGAAAAAATGAAAAGAGTTTATAATTTTTCTGCAGGGCCGTCTATGTTGCCTTTGCCCGTACTTGAAAAATGCGCAAATGAAATGGTTTGTTACGGCGAATCAGGCATGTCAGTAATGGAGATGAGCCACCGCTCCCCCGTTTATGAGGAAATCATTGCAGGAACGGAATCACTCCTGCGTGAAGTTATGAACATCCCCGAAAACTACAAGGTGTTGTTTATGCAGGGCGGCGCGTCAACACAGTTTTCTGCCGTTCCCCTCAATCTTATGACGGGTTCAGGCAAGGCTGACTATGTTGTTTCAGGTCAGTTTTCAAAAAAAGCTTTTCAGGAAGCTAAAAAATACGGTGATGTTGTTTGTATCGCTTCTTCCGAAGACAAAAACAACTCCTATATCCCCGTAATCAAAAAAGAAGACATCCGCCCCGATGCAGACTATGTTCACGTTTGCTTCAATAACACTATTTACGGTACAAAATATTACTATATTCCCGATACAGGCGATATTCCTCTGGTTGCCGATATGTCCTCCTGCATTCTTTCCGAGCCCGTTGACGTATCTAAGTTCGGTATGATCTACGCAGGCGCACAGAAGAATATGGCTCCCGCAGGTCTTACAGTTGTCATCATTCGCGAAGACCTTCTCGGAAAGGAAAGAGACATTACTCCCGTAATGCTCAATTACAAAACAATTGCCGACAACGATTCTATGTATAACACACCTCCCTGCTATCCCATTTATGTATGCAAGCTCGTTCTTGAATGGATAAAGGATATGGGCGGTCTTGAAGTTATGAAAGAAAAGAATATCAAAAAAGCAAAGGTTCTTTACGACTATCTCGATTCACAGGACTACTACATTGCTCCCGTTGAGGCACAGAGCCGTTCTATGATGAATGTTACATTTGTAACAGGCGATGCCGACCTCGACAAGAAGTTTGCAAAAGAAGCAGACGCAAAAGGCTTCAAGAATATTAAGGGACACCGCTCCGTTGGCGGTATGCGTGCTTCTATCTACAACGCTATGCCTTACGAGGGTGTTGCAGACCTTGTTGAATTCATGAAGATCTTCGCAAAGGAAAATCCAAAGGGTTAATTTACAGGTGAATAGAAAATGAAAAACATTCAATTATTAAATAAGATTGCTCCCTGCGGTACAGAGCTCTTTGATAAAGAAAAATACAATGTCGCAGAGAACATTGAAAATCCCGATGCAATAATGGTACGCTCTGCCATTATGCATGAGATGGAGTTTGGCGCTGAGCTTAAGGCTATCGCAAGAGCAGGCGCGGGCGTAAACAATATCCCTCTCGACAGATGCGCTGAAAACGGTATTGTCGTATTCAATACCCCCGGCGCTAATGCAAACGCGGTAAAAGAACTTGCAATAGCGGCTCTTATGCTTGCTTCACGTGATATCGTAGGCGGTATCGAATGGGCAAAATCCCTTAAGGGCACAGAAAATGTTGCAAAGCAGGTTGAAAAAGGCAAGTCCAAGTTTGGCGGCGTTGAAATAACAGGAAAGACTCTCGGTATTATCGGTCTCGGCGCTATCGGCGGTATGCTTGCAAATGCGGCTGAAAGCCTCGGCATGAAGGTTATCGGATGCGACCCATACCTCAGCGTTGATGCGGCTTGGCACATTCATGAAGGTGTAGAAAGGGTTGCTACATTTGAAGATGTGTTTAAAATGTCCGACTACATAAGCGTTCACGTTCCCGCAACTGCGGAAACAAAAGGCTTCCTCAACGAAAAAACATTCGCCATGATGAAAAACGGTGTTAGAATACTCAACCTTGCAAGAGCCGATCTTGTAAACACAGAGGACCTTAAGGCCGCGCTTGAATCGGGAAAAGTTGCTTCCTATGTAACAGACTTCCCCACAGAAGAAACTGTTGACGTTAAGGGAATTATAGCTATCCCCCACCTCGGCGCTTCTACAGAAGAAGCTGAAGACAATTGCGCTGTTATGGCTGCAAAAGAGCTTATTGACTACCTTGAAAACGGTAACATCAAAAACAGCGTAAACTTTCCTACGGTTGTTATGCCCAGAAGCCGCAAGAACAGGGTCTGCGTTCTTCATGCAAATACAGAAGGTCTCGCTTCCAAAATCACATCACTTTTCAAAGGTGACTTTATGACAAAGTCCAGAGGAAACTATGCTTACACAATAGTTGACACCGACGAGCTTTGCGATTGTTCTGTTAAGAACACGCAAGAACTCGACGGCGTATATAAAGTAAATGTTATCTGAATAAATGCATATTAGGAGCTGTAGTCAGCGCGATTTTAAAAAAATCGTTTTGCTACAGCTTCTTTTTCTTGCAAAAAAGCCTTGAAAAAAGAGCCTGTGTATAGTATAATATGTGTGTTAAATTTATGTATGAGGTCAAATTTATGGAAGAACAAATAAAGTCTGTTATTGCAGAGCTACTAGGCATATCTGCCAAAGAAATAGACAGTAACAGTGATTTAATGGAAGTTTACGGCATAGATTCCATAGATGCTGTAGACTTGGTTTTAAGCTTTGAGGATATGTTCAATATATCTGTTCCGGACGAAGATGCAATTGAGCTTCGCACGGTAAGCAAAATATTAAACTACATTGAAGAAAATAAATAATATATAAATTTTGGAGTGATTATTATGAAAAAAGCACTAATGTACGGAGGCGGTAACATCGGCAGAGGATTTATCGCGCAGCTATTTAATCTTTCGGGTTATGAAGTTGTTTTTATTGATGTTGTCGATGCGCTTGTAGAAAAGGTAAACAATGACAAGGAATACCCTATTTATATAACAAACGGCGATTCCTATGACAAGTACACAGTTACAAACGTAAGAGCTGTAAACGGCAAGGATGAAAATGCAGTTGCTGAAGAAATTGCAACAGCCGATGTTATGGCAACGGCGGTTGGCGTAAACATTTTGAAGTTTATTGCAAAACCCGTTGCGGCAGGTATTGAAAAAAGAGCTTCTATGAACGGCAAGCCGCTTAACATCATTATTTGCGAAAACAAGATTGATGCCGACAAATATCTCCGTTCTCTTGTAAACGAATATCTCTCCGATGCAGGAAAGAAATATTTTGAAGAACAGGTAGGCTTGGTTGAGGCATCAATCGGCAGAATGGTTCCCGCTACTCCCGACAACATTAAGGCTGAAAACTTTCTTGCAGTATGCGTTGAGCCCTATTGCACGCTTCCCGTTGACAAAAACGGCTTTAAGGGTGAGATTCCCGAAATCAAGAATATGGAACCCTTTGCTCCCTTTGAATTTTTTATTCAGCGCAAGCTGTTTATGCACAATATGAGCCATGCTGTTACCGCATACCTCGGAAACCTCTGCGGATATGAATATATCTGGGAAGCTGTCGGCGATGCAAGAATCAGATATGTTGCTCTCCGCGCCCTTCTTGAATCTGCCCTTGCCATGCACAAGGAACACGGTGTTGACATAGCAGAGCTTCTTGACCACTGTTATGACTTGCTCAACAGATTTACAAACAAGCTTCTCGGTGATACAATTGCCAGAGTAGGCAGAGACACACAGAGAAAACTCAACAAGGAAGACAGAATTGTTGGCGCGCTTAATCTTTGCAAGAAAATGGGCGTTGAAGCAAAGTATCTCTATATTGCAATTGCAGCAGGTCTCCACTTTGCTCCCGAAGGCGATGACTCTTCTATTGAGATTGCAAATTACACCAAGGAAAACGGTGTAAAGGCAGCTCTTGCAAAATACTGCGAGATTACCGATGAAAAAGATGTTGAAGCTATCGAATGTTGGTACGAAAAGCTGAAAAACGGAATTGACTGCGTAAAATAAAATAGACAAATGAAGAGAACTAAGCTTGTCGACAGAAAGCTTCCGGGATATACAAAAGGCGAAGAGATTTTTAACATGGTTACACATATCGTAGGGGGTGGTTTTGGGGTTATTGCCCTGATCTCCTGCGTTGTCTACGCCTTTCTGTTCAGCGATATATACGGAATTGTAGGAAGCTTCATTTACGGTTTTTCAATGGTATTGCTTTACACTATGTCAAGTATATATCACGGATTGACCCACGAAACCGCAAAAAAGGTCTTCCAGATAATCGACCACTGTACCATATTTATTCTTATAGCGGGAACATATACACCTATCGTTCTTTGTTCCATAAGAAGCGCTAATCTTTGGCTGGGATGGGGAATATTCGGATTTGTTTGGGTCGTATCCGCTCTTGGTATTATATTGAATGCGATCGACCTAAAAAAATACGCGACTTTTTCAATGATATGTTACATAGGTCTTGGATGGTGCGTTGTTTTCGGTGGTAAAACCGCGCTGACAGCAATTCCATTCGGAGGAATGATGTTTATTCTTGCCGGAGGTATTGCTTATACAATAGGCGCTGTGTTTTACGGTGTTGCAGCAAAAAAGAAATGGCGGTACATTCACTCCGTATTTCACATTTTTGTTGTACTCGGAAGCATATTGCAATATATTGCTATAATTTATTATATACTGTAATAATACAAAAATGCTGTACAGTTTTGAAAAAACTGTACAGCATTTTTGTATTTTCACTTAAGTTCGCTTTCGGCAATAACCTTTAGATTATTATGTGAAAGAACGTATATATATTCGTCTATATATGTTCCTCTCATTCTGTATGTGTCACCATCACACACAAGCTCATACGCAACAGTAAGCTCTTCATTTTCATACTTAAAAATAACATATCTGTTATTATTTGAATTATAGTTATATGAAGAAACACCAATGCCTATATAGCCGTTTTTTCTGTCAATATAATATGACTTGTAATCAGTCGAGATATGCGAATTTGGCATCTCGATAGCGGTAACCGAAATTATTTTGCCTTCCTCTTCTTTGTATACTTCTATTTTTGGGGTATTCCAATTTTTCTGTCCTATTCCAAGCAAATACCCTTCTCCAAAATCAACTAAAGAAGTTGAAAAACCTTCTACAGTTCCTGTTTCCTTGAAAGTAATATTATTAAGATTGGAAAGATCAAAGAAAAATACAGGATCAGTAAGCTCAACAGCCGTACAAACGTATGCAGTATCCTTGTCAAAACGAGCTGATTTAACGCTTTCTCCTTTGGGAGCAAACCTTTCAACTGAGCTTACTACTTTTAGTGTATTTATATCAATACAGTAAAGGCTTGCGTTTATGCCCGTTTGGTCGGTAGATATTCCGTACATGCCACCATTCAATGTCTGCCAGTGCTTTGACAAATTAATGCTTGTAAATACTCTTAAAATACCATTGTATTCATCAATACTGTACTGGTCGTTTATATTGCCTTGTACCGTAACTGAACCAAGATTTTCAAACCCCTCGCCGCTGTAGTCTATTCTGCATATTTCTGTCATATCGGCAGTAACCGTATATTTTCCATCCTGTGTGGTTTCTTTGTAATTCCTCGCAAAATAGAAGCTGTCACCGCTTGCATAGATAACGGGATTATAGAAGGACAATAGAGCATAATCTGCCTCTATATCCAGTGTTTTTTCATTAAGCTTAGTTAAAACCGTATATCCCGCATTGGAAAGAACATCAGGATAATATATATGATCGGCTGATACAATCTCTTCTCCGCCTTCCGTTCTGTATGAGGGAATATATTCTTTAACTTGATTATAGTCTTCGGGTTCATTTACAAGGAAATTGCTGATAATGTAGAGCTTTCCTCCGTTTAACCTTGCTGATACAAACCTACCTTCATATTCCACTATACTCTTTTGAGTAATATCAGCAGGATCTGTTACATCAAGAGAAATAACCGAAAATGTATTTCTGAGACCGTTTTTATAATTGTAGTAATTTAAAATTACCGTAACAGTAGTACAATCTTCAGATAAATAAATCATATCGTTTTCGGAATCTTCGTAATAATCCTTTACTGACTCCAAGGAATAAGCTCCTACCTCTTTTGACTGCATACCTGCTATAGAATATACTCTTAACACATTTCCGTCAAGATAATAAATATACTTATCGCTCCTTTTAAATAAGTCGCCTTCTATGACACCATTCACCTGGTTGTCTGTTACTTCTTCATATTTATCGCCATCATTATTCGAGTCTGTAGGATATACGCCACTATTAAGTACAGTATTGCCCTCAGGCTCTATAGAAGTATTATCATCAGCAATTACCTCCTTTCTAGCTGCTAAAAAAATATTTGAAATTCCCCCAACCAATGCTTCAAAGTTGTTTTTAAATTTAGGCGGCTTATAATAATAGATATTTAATTTATCAATTATATCATAATATTCATTACCCGAATACTTGAATATTCCAGGAACTTTTGCGCTGTACGGAATAAATAAAAACAAGCATAAGGAAAACAACAAAGATATACAAGCCGCTAAAATAATAATTTTCTTCTTTTTTCTTCTTATAGATAAATTCGGTTTAGCTTCATCTATATATTTCTCATCAATGAAATTCATAGACAAAAGTAGCTGTTCTTTTTTCATATCTGTACACCCTCCTTTTCAAGAAAAGATTTAAATTTCTTTCTCATACGTAAAAGCCTAACCTTTACATTACTTTCTGATAGTCCGCAATCATCTGATATATCTTTGACAGAACTTAAATACCAATATCTGCGAACAAAAATAATTCTGTTTTGTTTATTCAATGAAGCAAGAAATCGGTTAATAACATCTTTCATTACCGTTTCTTCTGCAACAGGGTCGAAATCACTGTCAAATGCAACAAAATCCTTTACCTCATCAAGCAAGACTTCAATATGTGTTGTTCTTTTCATTGCATGATTATGGTAATACCTATTCAGAGAAATATTGCGAGTTAATTTGCCAAGAAAAGTTGATAATATATTTGGTCGATGGGGCGGCATAGCATTCCACGCATTGACATATGTATCATTTACACATTCTTCTGCATCACACTCTGATCTCAATATGTTATATGCGATAGAAAAACAATATCTGCCATATTTCTCCTGCGTTTTAACGATCGCTTCCTCGGAGCGCTCCCAATACATATCCACGATCATCTTATCATCCACAAATAACACCTCCTGTATATTTAAAAGGCCTTTCACATATATACACAGCATATACATTACAAAAGTTACAAAAAATAAAAAATATTTCTAAAATTATTATAGCATCAAACATCTATGAGGTAAAGACAAATATAAAAAAACCATCTCAAATGAGATGGTTTTTCTTATGTTAGCATCGACCTATTTTACCGGACCGTCGCCAGTCGAGTATCGTCGGCACAGTACAGCTTAACTACCGTGTTCGGAATGGGAACGGGTGGACCCTGTACGATATAGACACTAACTAAACAGCTTTCGCTGTGGTGCAC
>JAZRIJ010000052.1:0-3192 GCA_045645205.1 Eubacteriales bacterium | reverse complement strand
GTAACAGCCATAGCAACGGCAAGAAAGGTCTTACCCGTTCCCGCAGGACCTATTCCCATTACCACCATGTTGTTTTTTATTGCATCAACGTAGTGCTTCTGCCCTACCGTTTTTGCTTTTATGGGTTTCCCCCTTGATGTTATGCAGATACAGTCATCTCCGAAGTCCTCAAGGTCATTCTCCCGTCCGTCTTTTATCATACTTATAACATAGTCAACATTCTGCTCGCTTATTGAATCGTCAAGAACGGACAGCTTTTTTAGATATGTCAGCGCAAAATGCGCATTCTCCACATTCTCCTGCTCGCCCGAAACTACAATTGCGTTTCCAGCCGTTTTCTCGGTATCGCGGTTTGTTATTCTGACACCGAATGCATTTTCTATCATCTGTACATTGGCATCAAAATTACCGAATATCACCGATGTTTGTTCAAATGTATCGGTAAGCAATACTTTTTCCGACATTTTGATTTCCTTTCTTTTTACAATAATGTTCTGATATTATTTCAGTAATATTTCTTTCTCAAGGGCAATGTCCGTAAGACAGTATACAGAACAGCTGATCTTGTATGAAGTATCGGTTACTTCCTCGGTTATCCGTCTTTCCAACACCTCAGAATCGCCCAGCTCATTTAACATAATTCGAGTCAGCTCTTTTTCTGCCTCTTCCCTTGCTAACCTTTCGTCAAAAACAAGTGTTTGGTATTCATATTCCTTATTAACCGTTGAAGTCAAAATAAGCGGTAATCTTACTTTATCAAAAAGCACAAGCCGTTCACGGTCTTTCCGGCTGTCAAAGCTTTCAAAGCTATTATCCTCGGTAGAATATATATTTATATTCTTTCCAAAAAAGCTTAAGTCTATATCCTTGGTCTCTCTGCCTGTATATACCTTAACCGTCTTCTCAAAAGGAATCTCAACCTCAAACAGCCTTGTAACATAGGCATATACACTTCCTCTTGAACGAACTATCTCAAAGCCATGGCTTTTTTCAAGAAAACCGCTTACAAGCAATTCTCCCTCTTTTACAACAGCCTCTTTTTCTATAACCGCATCTCCCGAATAGACAGTCATACTATCTATCTGTCCACTGTATTTCGCCACAAGATTTGAAGCCTCATATTCCTCTTCTTCATTCCGTGTCATTCTCTCCCTTAGCTCAACCTTTGCCGTCGTTCCTTCCATATTAACGGATACGAAAGAAAAATCCTCAGTCTGCCTTAAAAATAAATTACACAGACTGTAAAAATTAACCTTAGGTATATATGTGCCCACACCGAAGCCTGCCTCCAAAAGCTGATTTTCCACCTCTGAATCGGGGATGTTCTCATTTCCCGAAAAGCTTACTTCCCATACAAAAAGCCTTGATACCCAAAGCATCATACAAAAAATCAAAGCTCCAACTAAGATTCCGTACCGCTTTCTGTAACGTTTTATTAAAAATGGCAATCCTACCCCTCTTATACTATAAACTTTTATGCCCGATTTGTCAAGCAAAGCTTTGACTTTACCGACTTTTGAAAGCCTTAAAGTAAAGAAAAAATATCCATCTTCGCTTTTTTTCATTCCTCCGCAGGTTATTTTGTTTTTGTGGAGAAGATTCAGACATTTTTCAGTATCGCTTTCTGCAATCTTCATTTCCTCGTTTCCAAAAATAAAATCCAAAAAAATGTTTATCGGCATACCTCTCCCCCATATTCAACTCTGTTAATTTTTCCCGTTATACAAATGGTCGTCTGATAAAAATTTTTTAACAACAATCCCTCTCCGAAAACAGATATGTAATCACCGCAAACCTCAAGCACTACACAGTCGGTTTCATATTTGTATATAGATATAACTCCCTCAACGGTAATTTCACGTCTGTCCAAGACACTTGCAGAAAAGCCTCGGCAAATTTCATTTAACGGAAGCTCTGTTTTGTCCGAAAGGCTGTATATCATTCGGTTAAAAACTTTTTTCAAGTATAATCCCCCATTGTTTTTAATATTATTTATCAAAACATATTATGCGGAGGAGAAAACATAAATGCCAAGAGTAAGGTCTATGTCGTTTTTAAATATATTTTATTTTTTGACAGTCTATCTATTTTTCTTCTTGCTGAAATCGCCCGAATATGCAACACAGCATATTACCAACGCCTTAAGCCTGTGCTTTACAAGAGTAATCCCCTCTCTTTTTCCGTTTTTAGTGCTGAATGAGCTTATTGTATCTACGGGTCTTGCAGAAAGAATAGGAAAATTTTTCGGTACTCCTCTGTCAAAAATATTTAAAATCCAAAAAGAAAGTGCAGCAGCCTTTATTTCGGGTTGTCTATTTGGTTTTCCGTTGGGTACAAAAACTGCTGTTTCTCTTTATGAAAACGGATACGTTTCAAAAGAAGAATCAGAAAGGCTCATTTGCTTTTGCTCAAATACAGGCCCATCATTTATTGTTGGTGTTATAGGCAGCTCTCTCGGAAACAGAAACATTGCTGTCTGCATATACATAAGTCAAATAATATCAGCATTTTTCATCGGACTTTTTCTACGCAAAAATGATGGCTTTGTTCAGGTGAAAAACAAAACGTTAAAAAAAACATTTTCACTCACCCAACTTCCAAAAAACGTAACCTCATCCGTTCTTCCCATGCTTAATATTTGCGCCTTTGTATGCTTTTTTTCATGTATATCCGCATCTGTCGAAAAAATCTTTGATTTTTTTAAACTAAGCGGATATGTTTCTCTGTTTTCTTCGGGCTTTCTTGAATTAACCAACGGTATCGCAATGACGGCAGACTTCAAACTGAACTTTGCCTCAGTATTTCTTTGTTCTTTTTTTGTCGGATGGTCTGGGGTCTCGGTCGTTCTTCAGAGTATCAGTATAACCTCTCAGTATGGGTTAAACTCAAAAAAATTTGTATTTTCAAAGTTTATTCAAGGTGTTTTATGCGCGGTTATTTGTATTATTCTTTGTAAAATTTTTAAATTATATTGAAAAAATTTGTATTTTTATTTATAATATATATATCATAAAAAAAGAGGATTGAAGTTATGGCTAAACTCAAAGATAGTGAATATAAAAAAATATGCCTTTTTTGCGAGAACGCAACAAAGTTAAAGAGCGATGAAAATTTGCTTTGTAAATATAAAGGGGTTGTCAGCGAGGATAACGTCTGCCGTAAATACGTCTATGATCCGCTGAAAAGACAGCC
>JAZRIJ010000051.1:0-49136 GCA_045645205.1 Eubacteriales bacterium | reverse complement strand
TTGGCTTGACCCGCTAATGTGACGGTTGTGTTTCCGCTATGTACAGCTCCTGTTCTACTTGCGTCGGAACCGCCGTAAACACCTTGCTTAAATGTTCCATTCGTAATGGTCAAATTGGTAGTTGCTTCATGTGTTGAATTAGCCATCAATTGAGAACCGCCATATACGATACAATCAAAGGTTCCGCCATTGATTGTTATATTAAATTCTGCATCTTTGCCTATGGCCAAACCGGTTCTGCCTTCTCGGTTTCTCAATCCCCCGTAAAATTTTGTAATATTACCGCCATTTACTGTAATATTTACAGTGAAGTTATTATAATTGCCATTGTTAGCAGAAGCAAATACACCGCCAACATCCTTGGCACCCTTATTAATTATTAAATCAAAATTTTTTTCTTCTTCAAAACGGCCTGCACTTCCTGCTACAGCGTAGTTTACTGTGCCGTTTGTATCTATTGTTGTGGTTGCGCCATCAGAGCCGTTGATACCTGAGTTATGTCCGCCACCATAAACAGTACTAGTTACACTTGCGTTACCAAGTATTGAAATTTTAGACTCTCCTGTAACTGTTGTACCATAACATCCACCGCCAACAACATTTACAGCAGATGCATTACCGGCAACAGTTATTTCAGGAGTTTCAATTATAACATCACTACCCCTCAAGTTTCCTGCAATTGTTTGATATGAACCTGAATTAACCTCGCAGTGTCCGCCAATGCTTCCTCCAATACCGGTTATTTCTTCATTAAATGTACCTTTGCAACCCTCAGGGAATAACAAACCATCAGCATCCACATCCAAAGTAGCGGCAACGCCAGCATATTTCATGTTATTAAACACAAAATTACCGTACATTACTACTATCACACCACTTTGAGTAACAATTCCAGAGCCGTTTGCGCTTGTTACTGTAATTGTATTTTCGGGAATATTATTAATTTTTATTTTCGTATCAGCCGAAAATGTCATATCCTTTGCAAGAGTAACATTTACAGGCCCGTTCATTGCAGCAGCCAATATATCCGCAAAAAACGCTTCCGGATCTTCCTCAGTATCATATATAATATCTAACTGATCTAAATCCACAGCATAAACCTTGTTTGCAGTTACATCTTGCGCGCAATTATACGCAATTGCAAAATTGCCGACAGTTCCAAAATCCTCAACTGTTGCTTCAATCGGAACTACGCCTTCCTCTGTTGTAAAATTAACTGTAAACAACAATGTGCCATTAACTGTTTCATCTGCCTTAATTTCAGAACCTGCCCAAGCGATAACCGCTTTCTCTGTTCCGCCACTGAATTCAGCTTCGCCGAGAATAGACTCATTATAACTAAAGCTTACAGCTTCAGTATTAGCTGAATCCCAAGTCAATGTAATTTTGCCGCATTGAATATCTTTGTCAACATTCTTGATTTTGTAGTTGACACTGAAAGCTCCGTTTTCACCTTCAACCACTTCGCCGTAAATAACAGCGTCTGTTGTGCCCGAAGCCATTGCACCTAATGTTGTAACGATAAGCATTGCTACAACTACAAGCGCTATCCAAAGAAATTTGGATGACTTTCTCATAAAAAATTTACCTCCAATAAATTATTTTTTGCCGTATTTTTATATATAAATTTTTCATCGGTTGTTACCGATAAAAATACGGGGCAGATTGATATGGATTTGCTTATAGATTTTTTGTTTGTGCAAGGCGTTTGCTTTTCTCTCTCCGTCATTTCGCTAAAGCAAAATTCCATCTCCGCTTAGGAAAACGTGTAAAACAATGTTTGTGTCACACTATTATCAATTTGCACAATCTTTCGTGTTTGTTTTTGTATAAAAGGATGTTTTTTTATATTTTGACAAAATCAGTCAAACAATGACTCTTTTTGCAATGTTAAAAAACTGCATTTTTTGTGTTTTTTCTTTAAAAGAATGGGTTATGAAACCTATCTTTTTACCAATTATATCAAATCACTATTTTGTGAAATAGCCCCTTTTTTTACAGCAATTTCAACAACATACGCTTAGTTTTTTTGTTAAAAGTGCAACAAAAAAAGGGACATAAAAACACCTCATAAAAGAGGTATTTTTATGTCCCTTACCGAGCTGTTTATTATTGCAAATAAGGACACTTTTTAGTCAATTTCTTTCATTAAATAATACAAAGTATAGACAATAAAATAATGACACTTTCTAACATAACGAAAGTGTCATTTTAATTTTATATTTTAATATATTTCCGATTAAAAAATCAGAGACCCTTCTGCATTTCTTCAACTGCTTCGAGAACAGCGTTTGCCATATATTCAACCTGTTCATCATCGATGCCGTAGAGAGGAAGGTGTGTGAACCTGTGGTCGAATACTTCGTTAGCTACAGGGCAGGATGCGGACATAGCTTCTACATCGTAGCCGAGCTGCTTAAGAATATTGAATCTGTAAAGAGGACCAAAGTGGGGAAGGTTTGTAACACCCTTTGCTTCGAGCTTCTTTCTGAGTACCTGAACATCGCCTCCTGCCTTTTCAGGATCTATCTGAAGCAGATAGAGGTGGAATGTAGGCTGAATATCATCGCCGCCGATATCCTGAGGAATAATAGCAGGGTTAGCTTTAAACTTTTCTGTAAGGTATGCAGCATTTGCGCGTCTCTTAGCAATAATTTCTTCGTTACGGGCAACTTGAAGTTTAAGACCGATAGCCTGAATTTCTGTTGTAGAACTGTTGAGTGCTACGAAAGGACCATACTTGCCGGGCATAGCATCAACATTGTAGAACCAGTTGTCAATGGGTTTTGCACCAAAATCAGAACCAAAGAATCTGCAACGAGGCATCAAAGGACGCATTTCTTCTACGTTTGTGCAAACAATACCGCCTTCACCGAAGGATGTAACGTTCTTAACCTCGTGGAATGAGAATGAACCGAAATCACCGATAGTACCAATTCTCTTTCCCTTGTAGATAGCACCGAAAGCGTGAGCAGCATCTTCGAGAACAACTATGTCCTTGTTGTACTCTTTTGTAACCTTCATGATTTCTTCCATGTTACAGGGATAGCCGCCGATATGTACGGGAACTACCATCTTTGTCTTGGGAGAAAGCTTCTTCTTAAGGTCTTCGGGGTCCATATTGATGGTGTTGGGAGCAACGTCGCAGATAACGATCTTTGCGCCAACTGAAATAGGATATGCCATTGTAGCTATAAATGTAATCGCAGGAACAATAACTTCATCGCCGGGTCCGATATTTGCATACTTGTAAGCAATTTCAAAACCTGCTGTAGCATTTGTTACAAAGAGAGAGCCTTCTGTTTCGAGATACTTGTCGCAAGCTTCTTCAGCAGCCTGTACGTGTACGTCGAGAGAAAGCTTACCGGGAGCGCGTGACACTTTGTCAAGATCATAGATCTTGTCAGCAACTGCACTGAGAGCTGCGTCGTATTCTTCGCCCTGTCCCTGCATCATAAACTCAATAACTTTCATAAGGTCAGCTGCGTTGTAGTTTTCACCTACTGCAGGCCACGGAACTCTGGTTTCACCTGTGTTATAACGGAAATCCGATGCTTTCTTTTTCATAATAAAAATCTCCTTTTTATAAAAGAAAATAAAATATTTTTTATCTATAAAGATTATACCATTTGCAAATTGCCTTGTCAATAAAAATAATTTAAATATTTTTTATCCTAAAGCGTAAAAAACACTGTTTTTTAACAAAAAATGTACAATACAATCCTCAATGGACAAAACAACTTTCCAAAGAAACACTTAATACCTACCAAAAAGTAAAAAAGCAAGAAAAAACATTCTTGCTTTTTATATTATCGCTTTTTAAATAAATATGTACGCGCAAAATTTTAATGTTTAACACCAAATGACATTCTTTATTTCAATAAAGAAGCTGCATCCTTGTCAAGAATCATAGTTACATCCTTATGATATTGAAGAACTGAGCACTGATTATTGGGAGTAACATCACAGCAAAGAGCCTCATAAAGCGCCTGCGCTTTGTTCTTACCGTTTGCAACAAGAACTATCTTCTTTGCGTTCATAATTGTACCAACACCCATGGTAATTGCTTTCTTCGGAACAAGGTCAGCAGACTCGAAAAATCTTGAGTTTGCTTCAATTGTGTTTTCTGTAAGCTCAACAACATGTGTAATGTTATAGAACTTATCGCACGGCTCATTAAAACCGATGTGTCCGTTGTTACCGATACCAAGAACCTGAAGGTCAACACCGCCTGCAGCCTTAATATCTTCTTCGTAACTTTCACAGAACTTATCCGTATCTTCAGCAGTTCCGTCAGGTACTCTTGTGTTTTCAAGATTAATATTAACTTTATTGAATAAATTCTTATTCATAAAATAACGATAGCTCTGGTCATTTGCAGGATCAATTGGATAATATTCGTCAAGATTAAATGTGCGAACATTTGCAAAATCAATTTCGCCTGCCTGATTTTTTTCAGCAAGCTTTGTGTAAAGACCTATGGGAGAAGAACCTGTAGCAAGACCAAGAACAAACTCGGGCTTCTTTTTTATTTCTTCCGCAACGATCTCTGCTGCTGTTTCGCTTAATTCTTCGTATGTATCGCATACGATAACGTTGATTGAATTGAATTTCATTTCTTTTTTCATATGTTACCCCTACATTCTTATGTGTAAATATTTTATACTTTTCTACCGTTTATATATTTTTAAAATTTTATAATAATTGTCTAAAAAAACAATAGGTACACTGCCTACACCGGTCCCATCGGGCAATCTGCATCAACACCTAAAATTGCTTGTTCAAATGTCGCCAAAAATGCAGCAACCTATTGCACTTCCCTTTACAATATCAGTGCCTAACCTGTACTTCCACCATTTGACATTATTATTTTACAGTTCTTTATATGTTTTACAAATAGTTTTTATTTACAATACAATACTGATAATTAAAATTATAAATATATTTTTTTTAATTAACATTGATTTTTGTTGCTTGTTGATGTAATAATGTATCTTTTTTTAAATTTACATAATGCTTGCCAAAAGCGACAAAATCTTCGCGAAAATTATGCTAACATATTTCTTGATAAAAACAAACAAGGAGGAATACAGTTATTGAAAGAGTAATATACGGCGACGTTTTGATGATAATAAATTTCAGTATGGATTTCCTTGCCCTTTACATAACCGCAAAAATAATGCATATAAGATTGAAAACCCGAAAAATCACACTTTCTGCAATTATCGGAGCTGTTTATTCTCTTATTATACTTACATTCAATAAAAACAGTTTTTTTAGCGGTTTTATAAGTTTTTCAATTGCCTTCCTGCTTACATTTACAGCCTATGGAAAACAAAAAACAAAAAATTATATAAAAAACACAGTTGTTTTTTATATAGTTAATTTTGCTCTCGGCGGAGGGATAACCGCAATATGCAACCTATTAAATATGTGGCAAAACAAGAGAAATCTTATTATAAACGGCACTTTTGATGTATTGTACGGCGATCTTCCTTTCGGACTACTGGTTTTACTCGCTATTGTCTGCGGTACTGTATCTCTTGTTTCCGGAAGAATAATAAAGAAAAAGGTTGCTCAAAAAGAATGCGAACTGGAAATACTCCTCTGCCAATCCAGTATAAAAATAAAAGCTCTTGTTGATTCAGGAAACCTACTGAAAGAACCCATAAGTGGAAAACCTGTTATCATAACTGCCTTTGAAGCAATTCGAAAATTAATTCCAGTTGAGCTTATTCCATTGTTTAAGACAAAAAACATAGACTGTCTTGAAAACAATCTTTACATGTCGAGAATCAGGCTTATACCAACATCAACAGTAACAGGTCAAGGTATTCTGTTTGCGCTTTTTCCCGACAACGTATCCGTAAACGGTAAAGAAGTCGACGTGTATATCGCAATAAATACCGACACTGATAATTTCGGAGGTTTTTCCGCGATAGTACCAAATGAAATAATACAATAAGATTAAAGAAAAGGTGAAAATATGTTTAAATTTCTGCACGCAATTATAAAATACGCAAAAAGTATAATTCTTACCAAAGAAAATGGTATATACTACATAAACGGCCCTGAAACTCTGCCTCCTCCTCTAAATACCGAAGAAGAGACCGAGTGTCTGAAACGGCTTGTGTTCAATGATGACAGCGCAAAGAAAATGCTTGTGGAACACAACCTGCGGCTTGTGGTGTATATTGCAAAAAAATTTGAAAACACGGGAGTCGGACTTGAAGATCTTATTTCAATAGGAACTATTGGTCTTATCAAAGCTATAAACACCTTTAACCCTGAAAAAAATATTAAGCTTGCGACTTATGCCAGTCGTTGCATTGAAAATGAGATACTTATGTATATTAGAAAAACAAATAACCTGAAATATGAAGTATCCATAGATGAACCGATAAATGTTGACTGGGACGGAAATGAGCTTTTGCTGTCAGATATTTTAGGATCAGATGGGGACTCGGTCTACAGCAATCTCGAATGCGATGAAGACAAAAAAACAGTAAAAAAAGCAATAGCCACACTTAATGACAGAGACAGGCTTATTATAACTCTCCGATTTGGACTTGAATCGGGCAAAGAAAAAACACAAAAAGAAGTTGCCGATCTTCTCGGCATTTCTCAATCATACATTTCCCGACTGGAAAAACGTATTATAGAAAAGCTAAAGAAGGAAATCGGCAACAAGATCTAAATCTATTTAAATAATTCGGCAATATCCGCCATCCATTCAAGCAAACGAAAACGTATTACATATTTTGGTGTTTCCGAATCGGTCAAAACCTTTATTTGATTTGGAGTAAAACCTGTCTGTATAAGCTCCTCTTCCGCTTCGGCAGCCTCCACGCAAAGAGGAGGAAACAGTACGCACCACCAGTTTTGACCCTCGCTTTCACCTATATTTACTTTTAAAGAGTTATATCTTCCCGAGGGAAGCCTGATGTTTCCATACTGTCTTTCAGGGTAATATTCCTCATCTAAAGTAAGGCTTACAGCATAGTCATACCCCTCTTTCCTTATTACCTCCTCGGCAGTGGTCTTCAAGACATCAAGATTGTCAGAGTACACGATTTTTGCCTCTTTAATATCCGCACAGTCTGATGCCAATTCATCAGCTTTTTCTACCAAAGCATCGCGAACAAGCAGCTTTAACTGCTGATCATTTGTGCTGTCCGAATTTGCAAGAACGTGCAGTCTCAAAGTGTTGTCGTATATGTCCCCCTCTCCTCTTATGGGAAGAAAGGGCATAATCATCATAAGTAAGAGTACAGACACGCAAAATGTAATTTTTGTTTTCATATTTTTTATCACCTCTGTTTTTGATTATGGACATTTTATTTTTTTTTATTCAAAATTTTTTTATCTGAATATTGATTATTTTTTATTTTTTATAACAATAATTACAGAAAAAAGGAGGGGATATATCATGTATACGGGAACACAGAAAAAAGCAGTGGTTTTAAAAAATAACGAAAACAGTTTTTTTGAAGAAGCATATTTTATATTAAAAGATGATTTTTCAAATGCAAAAGAGTCTGAAATGATTAGAGAAGCAAACAAGATACTGAAAAACAATATCATCGGCGGATATTTTTTTGAAGTCCCCGAAAAAGAAATTGAAAAACAAAAAAAAGTCAGTGTTACGTGCTTTCTCGCAGGAGCGTTGCTGTCATTTGTTTTATGCACATTTTTTTTCCTATTTGCAAAATAATATAAAACAAATTTGTTTTGGACATAATCTATTCATATTTTTTTGTTATTATATTTACTGTATTAATTGTGCGTTTACAAAAAACATAGGAATATTCCGTCTCATTTCCCTATTTCAAAGGAAAGACAATGCAGAACGCCGGGCACGACGTATATTCTTATGGTACATATAAAAAAACAAAGCGTATTTATCCATATGCTTTGTCTTTTCGTTTTGTTTTATTTTACTTTATTGTTTTGAAAGAAAGGACATTTTATGCCAAAAAAGAATAACGCAAAGCTTCGTGTTATCAGCCTTGGCGGTTTAAACGAAGTAGGCAAAAATATTACAGTTTTTGAATATCAGGATGATATTATAATCGTTGACTGCGGTATAGGCTTCCCCGACAACGAAATGTTGGGCGTTGACCTTGTTATTCCCGATATATCTTATCTTGAAAAAAACAGCTCAAAAATCAGAGGAATTTTTCTAACCCACGGTCACGAAGACCATATAGGCGCAATTCCTTATGTGTTGCGTTCAATAAACCCTCCCATCTACGGAACAAAGCTCACTTTAGGAATAATCGAAAACAAGCTTACCGAGCATATTCTTGATAATACCCCTGAGCTTATTTGCGTAAAACCGGGAGATACGGTGAAAGCAGGAGCATTTAATGTTGAGTTTATACATGTAAACCACTCCATTGCCGATGCCTGTTGCCTTGCAATAAAGACTCCGCTCGGTACGGTTATCCATTCGGGAGACTTCAAGCTGGATCTTACTCCGGTTGATGGCGGAATGATGGATATAACAAGACTGGGAGAACTAGGAAATAAGGGTGTTACCCTGCTTTTATGCGAGTCTACCAACGCAGAACACCCAGGTTATACTATGTCTGAAAAAACGGTAGGGGCTTCTCTTGAAAATATTTTTATGCACCATACCGAAAAGAGAATTGTTGTAGCAACATTTTCCTCAAACGTCCACCGTGTTCAACAAATAATTAATACAAGCGAAAAATACAACCGCAAGGTCGCAGTCCTCGGCAGAAGTATGCAAAACATTGTCCGCGCGGCAAATGAGCTTGGTTATATGAACATTCCGGAAGGAACACTTATTGATATAAACGACATAAAAAGATACAGACCCGACCAGCTTACACTTGTTACGACAGGAAGTCAGGGCGAGCCTATGTCTGCGCTTTACAGAATGGCTTTTTCCGATCATGACAAAGTTACCCTTGATTCAAATGATCTTGTAGTTATCAGCGCGCATCCCATTCCCGGAAACGAAAAGCTTGTAAACAAAATAATAAACGAGCTTATGAAAAAAGGTGTGTCTGTATTTCAGGACAATCTTATTGAAGTTCACGTATCGGGCCACGGCTGTCAAGAGGAGCTGAAGCTTATGCACGCCCTTACAAAGCCAAAATATTTTGTTCCCATTCACGGAGAATGCAGACATCTTATGCAACATAGGGCTCTTGCTCTTCAAATGGGTATGCCCGAACAAAACATACTTGTCAGCGATATAGGCAAGGTTATCGAGATAGACAAAAAAGGTATCAGATTTAATGGAACAGTTCCATCTGGACGTGTGCTTGTTGACGGCTACGGCATAGGTGATGTTGGAAATATTGTACTTCGCGACAGACGTCACCTTGCTCTCGACGGACTTATAGTTGTGGTTGCAACTGTAGATATAGAAGAACGTACTATCATTTCCGGACCGGATATTATTTCAAGAGGATTTGTATATGTAAGAGAGTCTGAAGAATTACTGGATGCAGTAAAGGATATTGCAACAGATGCCCTTTGGGACTGCCTTGAAGACGATATTACAGACTGGACACAAATGAAAAGCCGTGTAAAAGATAAGGTCAGCAGATATCTTGTGGAAAAAACCAACAGAAAGCCTATGATTTTACCCCTTGTTATGAACGTGTAAACAATTAATAACCAAAAAAACGTTATTTTAGCAAAAAAAGTTGAAAATACTATTGCAATTAGAAGATTTTTATGTTATTATATTCCTACTGCCTAAAAAAGTGTGAAAAAAGATTTAACTATCCGGAGGTTATATAAATGGACGTATTGAATATTGTTTTAGGTGTTATACTTTTAATAGCCGCAATATTTCTTATTATTGCCGTACTTATGCAACAAGGCAAATCAAAAGGTATGGGCGCTGTAGGCGGCGGATCATCTGAAACATTCTTTGGTAAAACAAAATCTAAAGGTTGGGATAAGAAGCTTGCTAAGCTCACCACCATTGTTGGTATAGTTTTCGTTGTAATCGTACTTGCAGTTTATGTTATTCAGGATGATGCAGACTACGACAAGTTTTTTGAAGACAACAGCTCGTTGCTCGAAAATCCCGTTGAAGAAACAGAAAAAACTGAGGAAGAGAAAAAACCTGAGGAAACAAACTCTGAAACTTCCGAGGAAACAAAAGCTGAAACTGCAGCCTCTACACAAGCCTGAGAACTTTGAAAACAAATCCGCCTTTTCAAAAAAGGGCGGATTATTTATTTTTTTGGAGATTATAAATTTAATGGAATTAAAAGAAAAAATTAAAAATTTTTTAAGTGAAGAAGATATGGCGTATAAACCGTACGAACTGTATTCAGTTATATGTGGAGATGACTCAAATGAATATGACTCTTTTTACAAGGCGTTGGGCGCGCTTGAAAAAGAGGGCGAACTTGTCTATACAAAAAAAGGCAAAATAATGGCTGTTAGATTTTCCGGCGTTGTAAGAGGTACTTTTCGCGCATCCGCAAAAGGCTTTGGCTTTGTTACCCCCGAGGGAGCAGTAACAAAGGACAGAGATATTTTTATTCCGCGAGATAATACCCTTGATGCAATTGAGGGAGATACAGTGTTAGTCAGTTTGACAAAACCAAAAAATCGCATTACACAGGGACAAAGCGATGAAGGTAAAATAATCAAAATTGTTTCCCACGGCACAACCTCCTTCACCGGAACTCTTCTTGTCTCAAAAGGAAGAAATAAGGCAAGACCGCTGTTTTACATTGTTCCCGACAACAAAAAACTTAATATTGATATAATAATTGATAAAAACGACCTGTCAGATGCAGACGTCGGAGACAAGGTAGAAGTTGAGATAATCAAATACCCCACCGCAAGAAATGCAGGTAAAGGCAAAATTATAACCGTGTTCGGTGAAAGTGACTCCCTGCTCGCAAATTACAACGCAATTCTGCACAGCCACAATATTAAAACTTTGTTTCCCAAACACGTTCTTGATATGGCGGACAAGCTTTCTGATAGCAATTTATTGCCCGCCGAAAGACTGGATTTAAGATATGAAACCATATTTACCATAGACGGTAAGGATGCCAAAGACCTTGATGATGCTATTTCTGTCGAAAAAACAGATAACGGTTATATTCTTGGAGTTCATATCGCAGATGTATCCCACTATGTAACAGAAGACTCGGAGCTTGATAAAGAAGCTTTTGTCAGAGGTACAAGCGTTTACTTTGCGGATAAAGTTGTTCCCATGCTTCCAAAAGCCTTATCAAACGGTATCTGCTCTCTTAATGCAGGAGTTGACAGATATACCCTTTCTGCTTTTGTTACGCTTGACAAAAATGGTGAAATAGTTGATGTTGACCTGAAAGAAAGCATTATCAACTCAAAGGTAAGAGGTGTGTACTCGGAGTTAAACGATGTTGTCGAAAACGGTAAAGACTCGGAATATTATAATAAATACTCATGTATTTTAAATGACTCTCTTCCCACAATGCTTGAACTTTATAATATACTCAACAAAAAAAGCGCAAAAAGGGGCGCTCTTGATATCGAAACAAGCGAAGCAAAGATTATAGTAAACGAGTATAACGAACCGACAGACATTATAAAGGTTGAACGCGGTATTACCGAAATGCTTATTGAACAATTTATGCTGTGTGCAAACGAGGGTGTTGCAAATTGGCTGTCTTGGCGTGATATGCCCTGCGTTTACCGTATTCATGAAAACCCCGATCCCGAAAAAATAAGGGGCTTTGACCTATTCGCCTATAATCTCGGTATAAATACTTCGCCTCTGCACACAAAGACACTTCACCCAACTGCCTTGCGACGTGTGATGGCAGAAGCAAAAGAAAAAAATTTAGATGGTATTTTATCAAAAATACTGCTCCGCTCTCTTATGAAAGCGCGGTACTCTTCAAGCTGTCAGTCTCATTTCGGATTAGCTATTGATAAATATTGCCACTTCACCTCGCCCATAAGACGTTATCCCGACCTTGCAACACATAGAATAATAAAAAAAGTATTAAAAAATCAAATAAATGAGAAAAATATCGGTAAATATACCGCATTTGCAACACAAGCGGCAATTAATTCAAGTGAAAACGAAGTTAAAGCCCAGATGGCTGAAAGGGATATAGAAGACCTTTACAAATCGGTGTATATGTTGAACTACATCGGACAGACATTTAAGGGAGTTATTACAAGTGTCGCCTCATTCGGCTTCTTTGTTGAGCTTGAAAATACCTGCGAGGGTCTTGTTCCCATATCCTCCCTCGACGGCTATTATGACTTCGACGAAAGAAACTATACCCTTTCGAGCGGAAGCCGTAAATACAGTCTCGGTATGGAAGTCGAAGTCCTCATTGAAAACGTAGATATAATTACACGCAAGACCGATATGAGAGTTATACAATAAGCCGTTTGCTGATTATTACCCACGAAAAAAAGCCCTTAAGGGCTTTTTTTTCATTATCTTGCAAAATAAATATTATCGCTCTGCATGGTTACCAACCTACCTCTACTACCGCCGTGAAGTACATATAATGCTCCGTCTGTGGGGTCATAACCCATTAATGCATCCTCTGCTGCTCTGTATGCAAGTTCCGAGGGTTTTGCATCATCAATAGTTCCGTAAACAATTGAATCAAACGAGCCACCCGAATATACTACCTGTAAGACCGTATCGGGAAAACTTGCATCTCTCACCCTGTTCATAACAACAGCTCCTACAGCAGTCATTGTTTGCAGGTCTGTATCTCCTGCTTCAGCTTCAATAAGCTTTGCAAGTACATCAACCTCAAACTCGCTGTATGTGTATATATTCAGCCCCATTGCCTGCAGTGTCTCATTACCGCAAACACCATTAGCATAAATTCCGTTATATTCTTGAAACCGCCTTACCGCATCAGCAGTATCAATATCATAAACTCCATCACATTTACCGTCATAAAGTCCCAGTTCCTTCAGCTTTTCCTGTACTACAACAACTCTGTCTCCTTCAGAACCGCTTTTTATTCTTGTTTCAACAGCGCTATTATAAAACAAAGTGTAAACTGTCATCACAGCACACATTATCATAACCGTAACAATACTCACCTTTGCACCGTAAAAAAACTTTTTCATATCATTTTCCTCTTTTGTAATTAATGCTTTTTTATTATTCTGTCCTTATTTTTTTAATTACATTCGGTTTTAAATAAATTTATTTATTGACACTTATTTTGCTTTATGATAATATATAATTATATAAATATAATAATTACGGAGAAACAGCAGAATGAAATGGTTTAAATTCCAAAATACCGACTCCGAGAATATGACTGTGAGATTAAAAACAATTACTTTTAAAAAAGTTATTAATATATTATTTATTATTGGTATCATTGTATGTATATTTGTCTTTGGCATTAATTTTTTTGTACTGAAATCGACAAAAAAGCAGATAATGACCGAATTTAATGGTAGCTATGACTGCATACTTGTGTTGGGCGCAGGCGTCAGAAACGGCAAACCGAGTCCAATGCTTCAGGACAGGCTCGACTACGCTGTTGAGCTATATAAAAACGGTGCAGCCCCTAAGCTTCTAATGAGCGGAGATCACGGTCGGGACGACTACGATGAAGTAAATATTATGAAAAACTATGCCATAGAAAAAGGTGTTCCCTCCGAAGATATTTTTATGGATCATGCAGGCTTTTCTACTTACGAAAGCATCTATCGCGCAAGAGATGTTTTTGAGGCTGAAAAAATAATCATTGTTACACAAAAATATCATTTATTCAGGGCACTTTACATATCAAACAAACTGGGAGTCGAAGCAACAGGCTACGCCTCAGATCCGCAACAGTATGCAGGCAGACTGTACAGAGAGCTTCGTGAGGTGCTTGCGAGAGACAAGGATTTTGTTTACTGCATTTTTAAGCCGAAACCAACATATCTCGGTGATGCTATTCCCGTCAGTGGAAACGGTAACTTAACTAATGACTAAAACACAGGAATAATTAAGATGAATTCAAATGATATTATTACAAAAAAAATCAAAATAAACATTCGCTCGTTTATAACCGATCTGGAAAACTCAGACACAAACCCCTTTGGTCAGAAGGGTTGTGCGCCAACCGTTGAATACGCTTCTGACAACGTAGAATACGACGAATGCATTGAATTTTCCACCGAGGGTACTCTTATTATAAAAGAAAATACCGTTGAAATAACATACAAAGAAAACGAAGCTTTGGGTATGTCGGATATTGAATCGACTTTAAGATTCAAAAAAAACCTCCCCACCATGATAAACCTCATAAGACGGGGCGCAGCACCTGCATCTTTAATGTTTGATACCGAATTCCCCCGACGAAACTGTTCATATTGTATCGGCAATCTACCCTTCTCTTTCTGCATTTGTACAAATGATATTATAAACGATTTCCACCAGTCTTTTGGCAAAATAGTCCTTGACTATGATATAGAAATGCACGGAATCAGAACCGAGCATAATGTCTATACCCTTGAATTTAAAGAATAAGAGGTTATTTTTATGACACCGACAGAGTTTGGAAAGCTTGTGAAAGAAAATATACACGGTGTTTTCCTGTTCTACGGCGAAGAACAATATCTGAAACAGCATTATATTAACCTTACCAAAAAATGCATTACCCCCAGCGGAGCAAATGCACTTAGCATTTCGGGAGAGGGGCTGTCTTTGGTCGATATATGTCAGCAGTTAATGGATATGGCCTCAATACCCTCTATGGATATGAGCAAGAGGTTTTTTAACATATATGATGTAGAATGGAAAAAAGTTTCCGAAGATGATATGTCTTTTTTTGAGGACTGTGTGGCAGAATTATCAACATATGAAGATGTTGTTGTTATATTTGACACACGCCCCGAAAATTTTGATGCGGGTACTGAAAAAAAACCGTCAAAGCTACTTGCAAAACTCGACAAGGTAGTAAAAATAGTAGGTTTTTCAAAAGAATCCCCCGCACGTCTTGCCGCATGGATACAAAAACATTTTGCTGTATATAAGGTAAATGCCGATGCAAACATATGTAATAATATCGTCAGATACTGCGGAAGGGATATGACGACCCTTAACCACGAGATAACAAAGCTTGTGGCTTATGTTCTTCAAAACGGTAGGAACACTGTTACAGAAGCCGATATACACACAGTCTCAGCTTCCGTAAACGAGATCGACACCTTTGATTTTTCAAACGCTGTACTAAACGGAGACTCCGAAAGAGCTTTTGCAATCATGTCCGATATGAAGCTTCACCGTGAAGCACCTGAGATAATTCTCGGTAGTATTATGCGTATATACTCCGATCTTTACACTGTAAAGATCCTCCTTGAAGCAGGTTTACTCAAAGCTGAAATAGCGCAAAAAATAAAGATGCACGAATATAAGGCAGGGCTTTATGTACAGAGGGCAAATACTTTAAGCAAAAACGGTCTTGAGAAGGCTATCGAATTATGTCACGAGGCAGATGTTAAAATTAAATCATCTAATTTTGACAGCTATACCGTTCTTGATATTTTACTTATTAAGCTGTCAATGACAGGTAGGATAAGATGAAAAAAATCAAGCTTGAAATTCCCGTCATTGTTGAAGGAAAATATGACGCAATTAAACTTAAATCAATAATTGACGGTCAAATAATAAAAACAGACGGTTTTTCTCTGTTTAAATCTGATGAAACAAAAGAGTATATCAGACAGCTTGCTGAAAAAAAAGGTGTTATAATTCTTACCGACAGCGACGGAGCGGGATTGGTAATACGAAATTACTTAAACTCAATATTACCAAAAGAAAAAATTATTCACCTTTATCCGCCCCAAATTAAAGGCAAGGAAAAGAGAAAAAGCGCTCCATCAAAAGAGGGATACCTCGGAGTCGAAGGCATTTCACCCAACACGTTGCGAAAGCTTTTTCTCCCCTTTGAATCCCAAGAACAGAAAAGCAACAAGATACTTATAACCAAATCCGATTTTTTTCAAGACGGTCTGACAGGCGCTCCAGACAGCGCAGAAAAAAGAAACAGGCTAAAAACCAAACTCCACCTCCCCTTAAACATATCGACAAATGCATTGCTCGATGCGTTAAACTATATGTACTCATATGATGAATACAAGGAATTAATAAAGGAAAGCGAGACAACCAAATGATAAAGAGAGCAAAAGAATTATTTTTTAAATATAAAGAAATGATAAGCTACCTTTTCTTTGGGGTATTAACGACCGCCGTTGACTTTGTTTCCTATTATTTACTTACAAGACTGTTTTCTTTAGAACAAAATGTTGCAAATATACTATCTCAGATAGTTGCCATAATATTTGCATACATTACAAACAAGCTGTTTGTATTTGAAGATAAGTCAATGGATATCAAAAGTCTTTTATCACAGTTTGCAACATTTGCATCTCTGCGTACAGTAACGCTTGTTCTTAACAGCGGTATGTTTTTTGTTATGGGCAATTTGATGAACATAAACGATATAATAACCAAGGTGGTAGTTTCAGTAGTTGTAATTATACTCAACTACATTTTCAGTAAGCTGATAGTTTTCAGAAAGAAAGGATAACACAATGAATCCAATATATGAAAAGCTTTTAAGTTGTTATAACCAATTAAGAAAAAAAACAACCTTTGAACCAAGAATTGCCATTGTTCTCGGCTCAGGACTCGGAGGCTTCGGAGAGTGTATAAAGGTAGTCGATACAGTTGAATACAGCTCAATAGAAGGTTTCCCGGTATCAACGGTGAGCGGACACGCAGGCAAATTTCTTTTTGGATATATTCAAGATATTCCCGTAGTTGCAATGCAAGGCAGGATACACTACTATGAAGGCTACAAAATGACCGATGTTGTTTTGCCGGTTCGCCTTATGTGTATGCTCGGCGCAAAAAAGATAATACTTACAAACGCGGCAGGCGGTATAAACACAACATTTGTTCCGGGAACGCTTATGGCTCTGACCGACCACATTTCGTCTTTTGTTCCCTCCCCTCTTATTGGAAAGAATATTGACGAGCTTGGACTACGTTTTCCCGATATGACAAGCGTATACGATAAAGATTTGCGAAACATTTTGAAAGCAACGGCAAAAGAACTTGATATACCACTACGTGAAGGCGTATATATCCAGTTTACAGGCCCTGCATATGAAACTCCCGCCGAAATAAATGCCGCGAGAATAATAGGCGCTGATGCTGTAGGAATGAGCACAGCCGTTGAAGCAATTGCGGCGCATCATATGGGAGCGCGTGTATGCGCGGTAAGCTGTATATCCAATATGGCTGCAGGTTTGAACAAAAAACCGCTAACGCACGAAGAGGTCAAAGAAACTGCCGACAAAGTATCAATGCACTTTCAAAAGCTTATATACAATACTATATTAAACATAGACAAAGTATAAAAATATGAAAAAACATGTTGATATTTATACAGACGGCGCATGCAAGGGCAACCCGGGTCCCGGAGGCTATGGTATAGTTTTAGTCTACCGCGCCACCGAAAAAAAAATAAACCGAGGTTTTATATGCACCACAAACAACCGTATGGAGCTTCTTGCCGCCATAACCGCCCTTGAAGCTTTGAATGAGAGTTGTTCCGTCAGCCTCTATTCCGACTCAAAATATGTTATTGACGGAATGACAAAGGGATGGGCAAAAAAATGGAAAGAAAACAACTGGATAAAAGGCGATAAGAAAAAAGCGCTGAATACAGACCTTTGGGACAGAATGTTAACTCTGGACAAAATGCATGATATAGAATACATTTGGGTCAAGGGACACAACGGACACAAATATAACGAAATATGCGATAAGCTTGCCGTTGAATCGGCTGAAAATCCCACCCATCAAGATATAGTTGAAGGATAGTCAATATAAAAACTTATGAAAATACTTGTAGGATTAAGCGGCGGTCTTGACAGCACATATACCGCCTATAAACTGATAAACGAGGGACATGAAGTTGAAGGTATCGTGCTTAAAATGCACGACTATACCGATATTTCTGCGGCAAAAAAAACGGCTGAATTATTAGGAATAAAGCTGCATATTCTTGATTGCCGAGAATCTTTTAAAAAGTATGTTATAAGCAATTTTATTTCGGAATATTCATCAGGGCATACCCCCAATCCCTGCACGGTATGCAACAGATATGTTAAAATATCCGAGCTTTGTAAATACGCAAAAGAAAACGGCTTTGACAAGGCGGCAACAGGTCATTATGCTGAAATATTTTTTCATGAAGAATCAAAAAGATATTGTATAAAAAAGGGAAAAGACGAAAAAAAAGACCAAAGCTATATGCTGTGGTATTTGACGCAGGAACAATTGAAAATGTTGTACTTCCCTCTTTCTTCAATGACCAAAGAACAAATAAAAGAAGATATAAAACACACAGAATTTGCCTACCTTGCCGATGCTAAAGAAAGTCAGGAAATTTGCTTTATACCCGATAATGATTATGCTTCATATATTGAGAAAGAAAAAGGAACATTTCCCAAGGGTAATTTTGTTGATGCACTTGGAAATATAATCGGCACACATAAGGGTATTATCCATTATACTATCGGACAGAGAAAAGGTTTAGGGATCAGCCTCGGCGCGCCTGCATATATAACAAAAATAGATCCTGAAAAAAACACTGTTACAGTAGAAAAGCAAAGCGAGGTAAAAAGCAATACTCTTACAGCCATATCATTAAACAGTCAACTTCTTCCTGTTGAGGATGGAAAAAATTATACTCTTGATGTTAAAATCAGATATGCCGCTATGCCGATAAAAGCTGATGTTACAATTGAAAACGGAACAGCCAAAGCAATCTTTTCTTCCCCTGTCCGCGCAATAACTCCTGGGCAAAGCGCGGTCTTTTATAAAGACGGTCTGATTGCTTTCGGCGGTGTTATTGTCTAAAAATTCTACTTTTTATATTTTGATCGACGAAAGGGATACATATTATGTCAAACGGAGAAAGATTAAACCGCGAACTGTATCTGAAGTTTGAATACTGTTCATTCCGTGAGCTTGAAGAATTGCTTCTTGCGGCTCATTCACATGAAGAAAAAGCATTTTACCGTTCTCTTCTGAACCTTAAGCTTCAGATAGCTCAGGAACGTGTAGTAGGAGAACAGTTGGTATGAAAATATATACGATCATTGCCGGTGCAAACGGCGTAGGAAAAACATCACTTTATCAAATATTGAAAAGCTCAGATGATCTTGGCGAGAGAATAAACATAGATGAAATAGTCTCTGAAAAAGGCAGCTGGATGGACAAGATATTACAGATAAAAGCAGGCAGAACAGCCATGTCTTTGCTCAGCAAATATATAGCAAATGATGTTACTTTTCATCAGGAAACCACACTTCCGGGTAATGTTATTCTCAAGCAAGTAAAAAAAGCAAAAGCAAGAGGTTTTGAGATAAGACTATATTATGTAGGTGTTGAAAGTGTTGATGTCTCCCTCAAGCGTGTTGAAAAAAGGGTTACAAAAGGCGGACACGGCATTGACGAACAAACTATACGCCGAAGATTTGAAGCGATGCCGGAACAGCTTCGCGCCATTCTCCCCCTCTGCGACACCGCCTCTTTTTACGATAACACCGTAAGATTTCGCCGTCTTGCATTGACAAAGGGCGACGTTATTTTTGACAGTGATATGGATCTTCCGGTTTGGTTTAATGACCTTGTTTCTCAAGGAATAATCAAATATAATTAAGCTTATGGATAACTGTAATCTCTGCCCACGAAAATGTAATATTGACAGAAGCCGTACTCACGGCTTTTGTTTGTGCGGTCTTTCCCCAATTGTTTCAAAGCATATGCTTCATATGTGGGAAGAGCCTTCCATCAGCGGAACACAAGGCAGCGGCGCTGTCTTTTTTGCGGGTTGTACTCTGAAATGCGTTTACTGCCAGAATAAAGAAATAAGCCGTCAGCCTACAGGAAAAGAGGTTAAAACAAGACAGCTTGCAGACATATTTCTCGAACTGCAAGACAAGGGAGCGCATAATATTAACCTTGTTACCCCCACCCATTTTGCAAAGCAGATATTACAATCTCTTGACCTTGTAAAGCATAAGCTCCATATTCCTATTGTGTACAACACAAGCGGATATGAGACTGTAGATACGCTGAAAACACTTTCGGGTTATGTAGATATATACCTGCCCGACTTCAAGTATTTTGACACCTCTCTGTCAGCTAAATATTCAAAAGCCCCCGATTATTTTGAGGTAGCCTCAAAAGCAATAGCTGAAATGTATAATCAAGTCGGAAAATACACACAAAACAAAAACGGCATTTTGAAAAAAGGTATGATAATTCGCCATTTGGTGCTTCCGGGTTGCAGACACGATTCGGTAAAAATTCTTGAAGAGATTAAAAGAATTCTACCCATCGCCAATATAAAACTCAGCCTAATGAGCCAGTTTACTCCTGATTTTGTACCTCCCGAATATAAAGAATTGTCAAGAAAAATAACCACATTTGAATATAACTATGTTCTTGACAAAGCTATAGAAATGGGTTACACAGGATTTTTCCAGCAAAGAAATTCAGCCTCAGCAAAATATACTCCAAAATTTAATAATTAAAATCCTTGGAATTTTTTATTTTCCAAGGATTTTTATTGTATAACGAAAACCGCCGAGGCATCCTCAAAAAACGAAGAACCTCGGCAGAATAATTATTTTTTAATCAATAAAGCGGATACTTTTCGCAAAGCTTTTTAACCTCAGCTCTGATGTAGTCAGCCTGTGCTTCAAAGTCAGAAGCCGCAAGCTTGATAAGCTTACCGATAACCTTCATATCCTCTTCTTTCATCCCTCTTGTTGTAACAGCAGGCGTACCTATTCTTACACCGCTTGTAACAAAGGGGCTCTGGGGATCATTTGGTATAGCGTTCTTGTTGAGAGTAATTCCGACAGCGTCAAGCTTGTTTTCAAGCTCTTTACCAGTAATATTGAAATTACGGAGATCGACAAGCATAAGGTGGTTGTCTGTACCGCCGGAAACAAGGTCAAAGCCTTCTGCAACCAATGTTTCAGCCAAAACCTTTGCATTTTTTACTACCTGTTCCTGATATTCCTTAAATTCAGGCTTAAGAGCTTCACCGAAGCATACAGCCTTTGCAGAAATTGTGTGCATAAGAGGACCGCCCTGCATTCCGGGGAATATGCCCTTGTCAATCTTCTTTGCAAGCTCTTCTTTGCAAAGGATAAGACCGCCTCTGGGACCACGAAGAGTCTTATGTGTTGTGGATGTTACAACATCAGCATAAGGAACGGGACTTGGATGAAGTCCTGCCGCAACAAGACCGGCAATGTGAGCCATATCTACCATAAGATATGCTCCCACCTTCTTTGCTATCTCTGCAAAACGCTCAAAGTCAATAATTCTGGGATATGCAGACGCGCCTGCAACGATAAGCTTAGGCTTATGCTGCATTGCCAATTCTTCTACCTTATCATAATCAATTCTGTGTGTAACATCATCAATTCCGTAAGGAACAAAGTTATATACAAGACCGCTCATATTTACCGGACTGCCGTGTGTAAGATGTCCGCCACAAGCAAGGCTCATACCGAGAATGGTATCTCCGGGCTGAAGCAACGCTATATATACTGCAGAGTTAGCCTGCGCGCCGCTGTGCGCCTGTACGTTTGCATGCTCTGCTCCGAAAAGCTTTTTCGCACGCTCTCTTGCAATATTTTCGGTAATATCAACACATTCACAGCCTCCGTAGTATCTCTTTCCGGGATAACCTTCAGCATACTTGTTTGTAAGAACCGTACCCATAGCGCTCATTACAGGCTCGGATACAATATTTTCGGAAGCAATAAGCTCAATGCAATTTTTCTGACGGTTTAGCTCAAGCTCAATTGCATTAGCGACTTCGGCATCATACTGCGCAAGATATTCAAGATTTTCTTTTATCATTTTTTGTAATATCCTCTCTTTTTTTCTTATCTTACTGACATTATACTATTAATTATAAATTATTTCAACAGTATTTGCAAAAGAATAAAAAAAATTTAATTTTTTTTGAGTTTACAACATAGCAAAAGTGTGGTATACTATTTTTACAGTAAAAATAGGAGGTTTTTATATTATGTTCGAAAACAAAAAATCATATGACAAAAATGATGTTATAGTTTTGGTTTTGAAGCTTCTCTTAGGTATCGCCGCTGTTGCAGCTGCTGTTGTTGCAGGCATTAAGATCTACGAAAAGGTTCAGGCTAAACGTATGTGCTCTCTGTGCGACTGCTGTGATGATGAATATTTTGACGATGAAGATTATTGCGATTGTGATTGCGATTGTGAAGATATTGCAGAGGACTTTGCAGACACTGTTGCCGAGGTTACAGAAAAAGAGATAAATCCCACAGAAAACTGATCTGTGATTTAAAAGCTTGTTTTTGAACAAGCTTTTAAATTTTTTAATATTTATATGTTGTATTGAAAAAAATATATAAGTATGATATAATGTATAAAATTACGAAAAAAGGAAGTGGGATAAATGCATTTACAGGAATCAGGCGAAATGTACCTTGAAACTATATATATTCTTTCGCAAAAGAACGGTTATGTCAGATCGGTTGACGTAAGCGAGTATATGGGTTACTCAAAGCCAAGTGTAAGCAGGGCTGTCGGTATTCTGAAAAATGCAGGCTATCTTACTACCGACAAAAACGGATATCTTATTCTGACAGACAGCGGTAAAAATGTTGCAGAAAAGACATACGAAAGACATAACGTTTTGAAAAACCTCTTTGTCCGTATAGGCGTAAACGAAGAAACAGCGTCCGAAGATGCCTGTAAGATAGAACACGTTATCAGTGATGAGACCTTTGATGCAATAAAAAAATTTATATTAAAATAAACAAAAAGCACACAGTCAAAAAAGAGCTGTGTGCTTTTTGCATAAAAATATGATTGAGGTAGGGTTTATCTTAAAATATTAACCTTGCGCAAATTTTTTCTGCGCATTTTTCTTTATTTTTTGTGGGGCTTTGCAGTCAATATAAAGGTTATTATAGCACCTTTGACAAAGCTGACCTGCCGACTCAACATAAAACTGACGGTCATTTATTGGCATATCAACATTAATTCCACTGTTTTCACCGCATACTATGCATAATTCTTTTGGTTTATCGTTCATATATTTTACCTTTTCAGCCGGTCGTCTCTGGTTCATCCAATTGGGAAACCTGCTCTGTTTCTGCACTCTCGGGTGTTACGGCAGTCTCCGGTGTCATTGTAGTTTCGGGTGTAGCTGTAGTTTCAGGTGTAGCCGTTGTCTCCGGTATTGCCGCCGTTTCAGGTACAGCCGTCGTTTCGGGAGAAGATGTAATTTTGGGCGCAGCCGTCGTTTCGGGCGACACTATTATTTCAGGCGCTGACGTAGTTTTAGGAACAGATGTACTATGAGGAACTGCTGTCGTTTCAGGAGCAGGTGTTGTCTCGGGTAGCTTAGACGGAGCTGACACTGTTTCCGACCTGTCAACAGTTATATTATACCCACTTCCGCCGTCTTTTATATATTTGGGGTTATTCTCCGACGAATCATAACTATAATATGATGATGTTCCCCAATGAGACAGGAAATATACCGTTCCGGTATTTGACACAGTCAATGAAAAAGATATAATTTCTTTTGAGGGATTGTTGCTTCGAGATATATTTGCTCTAAGATCGACTCCAAGCTGCTCAGTATGGTATTTCTCTGCAGATGCAAAGGCAAGCTTATTTAATGGATCTACAGCCGAAATAATAACAAACCCCGTTTTTGCCGACGTTTTATTGTTCACACGCTTAAGTGTAACGCTGTAAGTCTTCCCTTCTTCAAGAACAGCATATCTTACCCTGCCGTTTGAGTTAACCGTAGCATTTTCTATAGAAATCTCTACATCAAAGTTTGCCGATTTAATTATGTTCATTCCTGAGGAAATATCGTGAGTAAAATATGCATAAGCCGATACACACATGGCGGCAAGACATATTATAATAAATACTACCGAAACGGCAGCGCGCGCCAGCATAACCTTTTCACGAACCTTTTCCTGTTCGGAAACGTGAAAATAGTCATCAAAAAACGCCTTCACAATTATTCCTCCTTTCAAAAACACCTGTTAAAAACACCGTTTAATTTTTCTTCTGTTCTGCGCTGACAATAATGCCAAGCTCCACCTCGGGTATATTGTTTCCGCGATAGTTTGCTTCATTTCCAACTTTTTCGGGCATACGGACTATAAGCGCCATATAGCACTCGTCTTTTGCGGCAAGCTCCGCTATATCGGTGGAATAGTTGTTTAAAGGCATTGTTGCATATAGCTTAGCCTTTTCCCTGTCGGACACCTTTTCTTCTAATTTGTCTTCTTCTCCGTCTGTTACAAGACCGAATCTCAAATAGTCTTGCAGTAAAAATGTATTGCCGTACACATTTTTTGCGGTTGTACATTTAGAAACACTTACCGCGGTCTTAAAATCAAAAGGAACAGTTCCCCTATTTTCAATTTTCAGATATACCACCTGAACATATCCCGGCTCGTATAAAGCCTCGTCATCAAATATCTTTGTATCCATTTTTATCTCTTCATATGAACCGTCTTCAAGTCTGTGTGAAACGACCAAATCAAATTCGGCAAAATGGAAAACATTTTTGACTTCGGGTGTGGTATCACTAAACCAAGCAAGCGACGTGCCTGTGCCTAATATTGCCCATACTACGATCAAGCAAAGACTGAGAGTCAAGGCTATTTTTTTATACGGTTTTATCTTTGCTGACACGCTTTTCCCCCCTTGGTTAACACTGCGCGATTTCTTAGTTTTTTTCGTCCTTTTTATCTTTCTTCCGACAGAATATGAGAATTAACATCAAACCAACCGAGCATATCATAACAAATATCCAAATTCCCATATTGCTATCGTCCCCAGTCTGCGGAGGCTGTGGGTCTGTATCCTCGACGGGAAACTCTTCTATCATAAATTCCCAGTCAAGAAATCCTATATACTGCTTAAAAGTGTTGTCAAGCTCAACGGGTACATCAAGAATAACATCCAAATTAACCGTTCCCCCGGAGTAGAGAGTGCCAAGACATACCCAATCTGTAAGCTGTGCCGTCTCGCTTGCATTTGCATCAAACATATATGCCATCTCGTTGTCTTCGCTTTTTTTCACTCTTAACTTTAACTGTGAAAGAAAGTCAACGGAGTTTTCGTGAGCACCGAGAGAGCGAATATATATTTTCACCTTAACGTCATTTGCCGCCGCATTTCTGACTGTTATCTTTTGAGTCAGACTGTCGCCCGGCATAACGTCCTTAAAATCGGGAAAAAGATCGGTAGGCGAATATTGACTTCCCGGCGCAAAAACTATTCTTTTTGCATTCCCGTCATAAGTTACATTCCCCTCCGCAGCATGTGCTGTCAACAGAGTAGACAAAACTATAATCAAAACTGTCAGCAAATATACAATTTTTTTCAAATTATCTCCCCCTCTGTTTCATCAAATATATTCTTCATCTGCCGCCTTTCACGCGGCAGATTTCACTTCTCCGCCGGCCATCCCGAAGCAGTATAAGTGTTGTTGTCATGTATGGGATTGTTTTCGCTCTGTACGGCGTGAGCAACTACCGACAGCGTAAGTGTCTTGCCGATATAGCTGTTGTCCACCTTCGAGCCTACTATCTCAACGTGCGAAAATACGTTTGGCGTAGTCTCACCGGGCTCAACGATTCCCTTGTAGTAATACCAACCTTCGTGGTATTGCCAGTATTCCTCGTTTATGTTAAGCTTGAAGCAGTCCTCGGCGGACAGTTCTTGAGAATTTACGCCGTAAACTATCTTGACACGAAGATAGAAAGGATGGTTGCAGTCGCTTTCTATGCTGACCTGCTTACTCACTATATCACCGGGAACAATATAAACACCCTCTTTGGGAAACTCTGTTCCCTGATCGGTCTTCTCGTGGATAATAAATTGGATATTACCGGAGGTTACAACATTGGTTGCCTTGCCTACGGTTGAGTAAAAAGCAAGCGTGCCTTGGGTGATAAGCGTAACAATTATCGCCGCTATTGCAATAACCGCAAATCTAATCTTTATCTTTGCCATCATGTCGTTTCCTCCTTCTTTTATTTATAAATAATAACTCTTCAAATACTCTTGCCGGCTGCGGCAAGCAAAAAATATAAACATCTGTAAGTCATCCTGAGCGCAGGCGGTGAAGCCGTCGCAGTCGAAGGACCTCATACATTTTCTAAAAATTTAATGGGATTTTTCGACTCGCCGTAAAGTTTGGCAAAAAACGTCAGTATGCGTTGGCTCGCTCAAAATGACCAAACTACGATCGTCATCCTGAGCGGAGACGGTGAAGCCGCCGCAGTCGAAGGATCTCATACATTTTCTAAAAATCAAACATATTTTTTGTTTATATTCTTTGCTTGCCGCCTATCCCCTCAGCAGAGGAGAGGATAGGTCGGACTTATTAAATTAAATTATATTATTTAACGATGAGAGAACTGTTGGGACCGTAAGTACGGGTACCACAGTTGATGCGGGTGCAGCCATTTAAAACAACGGTGGTAGAATACTCGGATTCGCTATATACGTTCACACAGCCACTGGTAATAACGCCCATTGAAGATTGGGTTACACCGGTGTAGTCAAAGGTGCAGTTGTTAAAGTTGTGGGTTCCGCCCATACCTTCAACAAAACTTCTGGAAACAATACCGGAAGATGCCTTTTTGAATGTGCATACATTGAACTCTGCAACGCCGACAGGGTTATCAACAAAATTGGTAATCACCGAACCGGTGAAAGTGCAGATGTTATAAATAACAGAATCGGGACCATCTGCAGTGCTTCCAATCACCAAATTTTTACCGTCAACAGCAAAATTACAATTTTCAAATACTACTTGCTCATCGGCACCGGCGTTCATCAGAATGTAGTTGCCGCCTCTGTGGGTAGGAACGAAGGTTACGCCCTTAATGGTAACGCCTGCCGGTATTTCAAGAGCTGCAGCAGTGCCATTTGCCATTTCCTCTGTAATTTCAACAGTCACACCTGTTGCATCAATGTTCACCTTTCGCTCTCCGGTTGAGGCCACTGAAAGTGCTGCTTTAAATTCTTCTGCAGAAGTAACGGTAACATTCTTTGCAGGCAACTGTACCTTGTCGTACTCTGCGTCTGCATCGTACTGATTATTGAAACTATCACTTTCAACAGTGTCCTGCGCCGCAAGGATCATAATATCGAATGCACCGAGGGTGAGACCCTGATAATCGTTGTTGGCTTCTTCCTGCATTTTCAGCGCAATGCCGAGATAAGCTACTCCGCCGTTGCCGTCAGCATCCTTAGGAAGAAGAGTGCCGTAGGTAGTTTCCTCAATTGTATTAACAAACTGTGCAACAGTACCTACATTTGTATAACCGTCAAGATTACGGTCAGCAGGATATGTAAGTACAGTTTCGCTTGGCTTTACATATACATCAATTACATCTGCAAGATCGCTCAATGTATTTTGAGAAATGAATTTTGCATACCATTTAAGAGCAAGATTGCCCTCGTTTTCGACCTTGAGAATTTTTACATCAGTATAACCGGGTTCCCATTTATCATAGTTGAAAATAGGAGCTTTAGAATCCTTGATTGAATTCCATTTTTCAGTATCCTTATCAAGCAGTTCAAGGTCAATCTTTAAAGTACCTGCTTGAATCTTGTTACCTTCGCTTGTTACGCTGTCTGTAAACCATGCAAATGTCGAACCAACGAGCATAGATACACACATAATAAGCGAAAGAACGCTCAACAACAAAGCGCGTTTTGTGCTTTTCGTTTTTGTCATTTTAAATCTCCTTATTTAATTATGTGTTGATATGTAACATGGAACCGTCTTCGACCCATACCAACACAAAATCGGAGACAGTTATTTTGTATAGTTTCTTTTAGGAGTATATTTGGTTATTTCAACCAAATTAAAGGGTTTATACCCCCCCCCGTTGTGCATAATGCCAATTGTGCAATTTTCATAATATTTTTCTCCTTTGCATTTTGGCTTTTTCACCATAAAGTTGTTAATCTCTTACGGCAATCAAAAGATACAATGCTTGATTGTACCCTTTGATTGCCGCCCACTCCCTATTGGAAGTGGGAAGCGTTTTGATGACCAAAGACAAGGACAATCATTTTATTAGATTTTCATCTGAAACTATTTTATAGTTACCTTTGCAGGATTAACCCCAAGCAACTCTTCAATGTTTTCAGCAGTAATTAAAGTATTGCCAACGTAACAGTTTTCAAATACTATACCAGATGTGCGAGTTGCATCAACCACATAATTTTCCTCGAAAGTGCAGTTGGTGAATGTAGTTTCACAGTAGGGTCGGCAGTAAGCGTAGCCATTACCCTCGCCAAAATTACATTCGGTAAAGCTTGCTGAACCTAAGGTTGCAGCATAACTAGTCCAGCCGTTAAAGGTGGAGTTTGTTGCAATCAAAGTCTGATATTTACCTTGGTCACAGCTAACAGTATATGTGGTACCGTCAATGGTTACTTTATCCAATACAACAGGTTCGCTATGAGTACTGTTGTGGTTAATGAAGATTCCACGGAAGGAACCGGTGATAGTCAAGTTTTTAATTAAACCGCCAGTTGTGTTAATACCGCTGTCCCAAGTACCGCTTGCCCCTTTAATATCAAGAACTTTTCCGTTACCATCAATAGTTTGACCGTTCTTTACATTAATACCGGTAGCACCATAGCTATTGCTCATATTGGCAGGATTAATTTCCACATCGCCTGTGAAAAATACATCTTCACCATTTTCCAAAGCTTCTACAAGAGAATCAGCAGTATTATCAATTACAGTTGTTGTAACATATGTTCCCTTAAAAGTTCCATTTGCCTCGATAGTGTTCTTCACCGTTTCATTACAGTAAATAGTGATGTTGTTAGGATTTTGATTATTATTCTGTGAATTCGTAAAGATCATACCATCGCCCAAAACAACAGAGTCAGACAAAATGGCAACCTTAGTTAAATTGGGGCAATCACGGAAAGCATAGTGTGCAATCTCAACGTTATCACCCTTTATGATAACATCTTCAACAGTGGAAGCGGTGAAAGCTGAATCGCCAATGCTGGTAACATTAACAGGGAACACAATGTTTTTAATGCCGGAAGACTGGAATGCATTATCCGCCACAGTGGTAACAGTGGAGGAGAACACAACTTCCTGCAGGTTATAGGTTTTGCGGAAAGCGCGGCTACTGATGGTGGTCAGACCTTCGTTCAAAACAACCTTCTCAACACAGGATTCGTCGAAGCCGCGGCCAAGCTCAGTTACGCCCTTGCCCAGCACAACAATCTTTACATTGCTATTGTATTTGAAGGCATAGTTAGCAATAGTGGCAACATTATCGGGAACATTCACGGTGTCACTCTCATAATCCTCTGTAACCTTGAACAAAGTTACAACACCATCATCAACATCCTTCTTATATGTAATACCATCAACCGTATAAGTAATAACAGTTTCGCGAGTCACATTGGCTTCGGTATTATCTTCAGCAATGGTAGTATTGCTCTTACGGCCGACGAAGCTGCCCATGTTTTCGTTAACCTTATTGTCGGCATAAGCAGCACCGTTCAGGCCAAGATAAGTCAGTTTTACGGTGTCAACGGAGTTACCGGAAACGGTAACCTCATGATTCTCACCGCTAACCATGCCAACAATACCGCCCAAGTCACGATAAGCGGTGACAGAGCATTTGATTGCCTTATTGCCAGAAATATTACCATTGAGAGCATAGCCTGCTACTGCGCCTGCCTTTGCACCGCCGTCGTAGGTTACGCCGTCAGCCATCAAATAAGGCATAGCAATGATCTCGGCATTCTTAACGGTACAGTTCTTCAGGCAGTTTGCTGCCAAGTATCCGGTACCCATAACAGCACCTACATAGTCATTACCCGCAACATAAGCGCCGTCAATTGTAACACCCTCAATGTGAGCGGAACTACCGACATAACCAAACAGACCAACGCCTTTTGTACCAGTTACATACAAATTATAAATGGTATAACCAGTTCCAATAAATGTACCGTTGAACTTGCTGTTCCATCCATTTGCGCTACTACCGATAGGAGTCCATGCAATATCGTTAAAGTCAATATTAGCACCGAGTTTTACGGTCTTACCTTCAAAGGTATCAGTGCTGCTGTTAACCAATTTTGCAAAACCTGCTAACTCGTCAGCAGAAGTCAGAACAAAAGTGGTATCGGTGGTATTGTACCAATCTGTATTCACAGTACCGGTCCAAGAAGCCCCCTTATCGTATTGATTATCAAAACTGTCAAATTCATGTGTATACTGAGTAGCAAAGATCTGAATGTCGAAAGAACCGCCAAGATCCATGCCCTGATACTCGTTGCCTGCAGTTTCCTGCATTTTCAGCGCAATGCCGAGATAAGCCACACCACCGTTTCCGTCAGCATCCTTAGGAAGAAGCGTGCCGTTGGTGGTAGTGCTGATAGTATTTACAAAGTCAGCAACAGTACCAACATTTGTCCAAGAAGAAAGGTCAGTACGATCAGTAGCATAACCAAACTCGTTTGTACTGGGCTTTACATATACATCAATTACATTTGCAAGATCGCTCAATGAATTTTGAGAAGTGAACTTTGCATACCATTTAAGAGCGAGAGTGCCCTCGTTTTCAACCTTGAGAATTTTTACATCAGTATAACCGGGTTCCCATTTGTCATAGTTAAAAATGGGAGTCTTTGATTCCTTAATAGAATTCCAATTGCCCTCTTTATCAAGCAGTTCAAGGTCAATCTTTAAAGTACCTGCTTGAATCTTGTTACCCTCGCTTGTTACACTGTCTGTAAACCAAGCAAAAGTAGAGCCAATCAGCATAGAAACACACATAACGAGCGAAAGAATGCTCAAAAGCAATGCGCGTTTTGTGCTTTTAGTTTTTGTCATTTTATATGACCTCCTATGAATTATCATATAAGTGTTAATAGCGTACAATTTGACCGAATATTTGGTGTCGTAACTCATATTGAGTTATTAGCCCCAATATTGAGCAAATGCGTCATAGGCGTTGTCGCCGGTGTTGTCATACTGGAGTGCTTCTGCAACGATTTTCATTTCAAACTCGTTGACATAAGCCATATAATCCTGATCAAACTGCTCGGGAATCTTCACAGCGGTAAAGAGGGTAGCGGTTTCTGCAGGCTCCAGCTTATCCTTGAGGTAGTAGGTAAAGGTAAGAGTATCAGTGGTTGCATCAACAACGGGGGTATCGTTACCTTCGCTCTGCCACAGGTTTGCATCATAACCGACGAAAATGCTTTCGAGATCAGTGATGTTGCAAGCGGTCAGTGCGCTTACCCAATTTTCAGCGTTGGTCAGAGTAACGTTAACGCGGATCCACTGATCATACTTACCAGTATTCTCAACAGTGGGATTTTTGGTAAGAATATCACCGGGAGCGATATTATCATATGTATTACCCTCGTCTGTTTTCTCAGCAGGAACAACGGGATCACCGTTTTCATCCACCTTTGTTTCATAGAGATCAACTGAGAATATTTCATCAGCATCAGACTCAGAGTCGGTAACCATAAACTTGTTTGTAACATCATCACTTGCATTGAACCAAGCCAATGTTCCCATAGATACAATTGCAATAAGTGAAATTGCAAGAGCAACTACCAATACCTTTTTCTTTGTCATTTTCATTTTTGTGTCCTCCTTTCTTCAAAAGTTATATTCCAAACTCATACTTGTAGGAATTCCATTTTTGTAGCTAATCAACAAGCACAAATTTAAAACCAAAGTTATTTACTGCTCTGTATGAGCATCTTCTTGCTTTTTTCTGCCAAACATATCGGGCAGAAACGCAAGTAATATAAACACTGAAATTGCCGCAATGGTTATGTACATTCCGGGCGGATTTTGAATAAAGTCGGACACATAGCCAAGCTTCGGAATGCTAAACTGCGGTACTCCTATAACATTGTTGAAATGTACCGGCGCTGAGTCGGCAATCTCATTTGCTTCACCCTTTGTATAGAAATGCTTGTTTTCGGCATCTATCTCAACAACAGTGTGAGTCGCAACTACCAGGTCTTCATTCAGTACAAATGTAATAGGGTCGCCCACCTTAATAGTGTCTACGTCAACGTCCTTTACATATATCAGGTCGCCAACACTGTATTTTGGCTCCATACTTCCCGATATTACGGTAAATACGCGGTAACCGAGCAGCCGCGAACCCATAAGAAACACCGCGCAGAGTACCACAAGTACAACCAGTATTGTCGATATGACATTCCATATCTTTTTTGCTGTTTTCATTTGCTGAACTCCTTTTTTGGAAATTCTTTTCGTGTATTAAATTACAAGTTTTTTCTCTCTTGCCTCTCGGCAATCAAAAAATGTAAACTAAATAATGCAAAGACTTTATGAGATCCTTCGACTCCGAGGGTGTTACCCTCTCCGCTCAGGATGACAATATGGGAATATGCCCACTCTTAATATGACGAGCGTTGTTCGGTCATTTTGAGCGAGCCATCTCAAACTAATGCCTTTTGATTACTTCTATGGCGAGTCGAAAAATCCCATTAAATTTTTTACTTATTATGAGAGCTTTCTGCTGTTCCGTAGATTTTTAAATAGATGTTTACATTTTTTGATTGCCGTCCGACCGGTGGCTAGGCAGCCGGAGCGTCAATCAATAATGAGGAATTAAAACTTAATAAAAGGGATTAGCGAAAGTAAAAGGTTGCGTTTTTGCCTTTTCCAGTATTTTCTTGCCCTGCCTGTATTTCGACGTATTTCGGTGTTTATATACTGCAGTTCACGGGAAAATTCAACATAAAATTTTACAAAACCTATAAGTATAAAGGCAATTACAATTAAAACTACAAAAACAAGTAACGCTTGGGTCGTGGAATCTAATTCGTTCATTTTTTTGGGTATGCTTTCTCCTAATTGGCACACAGACCGAGTTGCTTTTTACTTTTTATGCTTCTCGTTCTGTTTTCACCGGTTCTTTTGCTTCTTCTGTTATATTTTCTAAGACAGTTGCCTGCTTAGCTTCAAGTTGAGCTTTCAGCGCTTGCAATTCCGCTATCATTTTTGCGCTTTCTGCCCTTTCTTCCTCTATTTTTGCTCTTTCCGCCTCCATATCTGCCATCTGCTCTTTTTTATAACGGCGGAATAGGCGGATACAGTTCACTCCTTGATATATTATCAGCAGCATAAACGGTACAAAGATACACACGATATATCCCTGCGGGGTCTTTAAGAAATTGAAAAATGTACCCACAAAACGAACATGTGTCTCATATTTTCCCAAGATGTAGGGATATGTAACCACAATGTCATCATCAATGCCCGTTGTTGTACCGTAGGTAATAAAACCGGGATTGCCCTCTGCATCTGTGGTACGCTTTCTGATTTTATGGGTTATTGTCTCTCCGAAGCTGTCGGTATCCTGCGATATAAATGTTATAATATCTCCCTCTTGCAGTGTCGATGCATTAACCTCTTTTACAAAAATCAGGTCTCCTGCGCTAAAATCTGTTGCCGCCATTGAATCGGTATTGACGATATAGGCTTTATAGCCAAATAAATCACGGTCATTACGGTTAAATGTGGTAACCGATATTACGGTGAATATCATCATAAATACCGCCAGCGCAACAATAAGCCATACCATCGTTGTCTTGATAATACTTAACGCTTTTTTCAATAATATCTTCCTTTCTCTTTCTATTCTGTCTCCGAACAAGCAGTTTTGCTTTTTCAGAAACCATTGGGAAAGTGCCTTTTTATACAACATAATAAGAATTATGTTGTGTAAAAAAAACACCTCCTCAGTGCCTTGTATAACATAATAAGAATTATGTTGTAGGGTATTACATATTTATGCTGGGGAAACTACCCCATTCTTTCTATATGATAGCATCTATTAAATAAAAAATCAATAGGACTTTAGCAACTTAAAGCGATTTTCTGCAATTTTATTAAAAAAAGCATAACAAAATGACCTTTCGCTAATGTTTTTTGTAAAAAAACAACGAAGGGTTTTATTGTTATGCCGTTTTTTTCACATAAATAGGTTTTTTTAAACTCTATTGATGAGCATTATAAACAGTTTATACAAGCAAACCTCTTTATTCATTTTTAAATACAACATAATTCTTATTATGTTATACAAGGCACTGAGGAGGTGTCTTTTTTACACAACATAATTCTTATTATGTTGTATAAGGACACTAAACGGTGTCTTTTTTTATTTTACTAAATAATTAAGCGCATTCTTTCCATTTTCCGTCTGTGCTGTTCTCCGGTTTCGATTATATATATTCTTGTGGTTTCAATGCTTGAATGTCCGAGAATATCGGCAAGCTTGGCAATATCCTTTTCTATATTGTAGAAAATACGCGCAAACAAGTGGCGAAGATTGTGAGGAAAAACCTTTGTTGGCAAAACATCTGCTTCGGCACACAGAGCTTTCATTTCACGCCATACGTTGCTTCGGCAAATCGGTTTTCCGCTTTTGGTTACAAACACCGCGCCGTGTTCGATATTCTTTTTTCTTATATAATTGAGAAGCTTTTTTCTTAGACTGCTGACAATAAAGACCGTTCTAAGCTTACCCTTACAGTTTACCGAGGCTTCTCCTTTTTTTACCGCCTCCACAGTAACACAATCAAGCTCGCTTATGCGTATTCCCGTTCCGCAAATCGTCTGCAATATAAGGCTTAACCTTTCATTACCTTTTTGTTCGGCGCAGCGCACAAGCCTTTCATATTCCGCCTTTGTCAGCTCTTTTTCTTCGGAGCAGTATATGCTCTTTTGAATTTTATATTGCTTTACGCAACATTCCGAAAGTCCTATATACTTCAAAAATTTGTTTATTGCGGCTATTACGGAATTTGCACTGACCTTGGAATATATCCCCGACAGCTTTTCTTTGTATTCCAAAACCAGCTCCTTGTTAACTTCTCTGTCCTCCGCATAGCATACAAACCGCCTAACATCACGCAAATATTTCTGAATTGTTTTGATCCCTTTTTCATCAGAACGAAGTTTTTTCTCAAATTCTTCAATACTTTTACAATCAATAGTTTTTGTCATAGTTTCCTCCTTTTTTATATATAATATATATTGCCCCGAATAAAGGACAAAAATACAAACATACTTAGTTATGCTCGTATATAATACCAACTTGATCATACTATTTCTCCCTACTATAAAAACAATACTTGCAAAACTGCTCGCCGCCACACATGTGGCGAATGTCTCCCATAAGCCTTCTCCAGTGGGAGAAGGTGTCGAGGCGAGGTGCTATTTATCACTCATCTCATACTTTGTCGCCGAGACGGATGAGGTGTTCTAAAGACTAATCTAATTATTTTTTTGACTCCTCATCCACCGCAAGCGGTCCCCCTTCTCCCACAGGAGAAGGCTTCCGCTGCGGCGGAATTACTCAACGACAAAAGCCTCTTTAGAACCACCTACTTAGCTATTGGTTTTCGTGAACTAAAAAAGCACCTACCGAAAAAATCTTTCGATAGGTGCTTGTTTTTCTATGTATCTTTCTTATATTTCTTTTTTTATTGCATATTTATGCTTTTTCCGACAACGTGAGAAAGAATACTTCTTACATCATCTTCTTCAGCAGCATTATCATTGTCAATATCAGCCGCATATTTTTGTAATGACATATCATCTGTAAATTGGTCAGACATATTTTCACCGTCATATGCTTTTTTAATCATCATCGCATCAAACACAGTTATCAATCCGTCACCGTCAATATCTCCCTTTACCACGATAGATGCTTCTTCATTCCCAATAGATACTTTACATCCCGTACCTATTACATCGTCTTTTATACAAGTAAATTTTATTCTGGAATTATTTATAATTTCGCCTGCGCTGTCTTTAGTAAAAGGCTGATCAACCGAAGGAGAAGGACAAATCATAATAGCTCCCGTTTCCGCCGATATCTCAGTTTTAAAGCCCGTATCAACTATTGCAGCAGCAAGTTCGGGTAAATAATCAACTTGAGGAATTTCTGTTGTTTTAATATCATTAATTTTCAACCAAAATTCTCTGCCGTGATTTGATTTTGAATAAGAAAAACCGTTTAATCCCAACGATTCTCCAATATTACTAATATTATTGTTTACCCAGCTTGTGAAGTTATTGTAAGTGTATTCAGAATTACCGTTATAGAAAAACCTTGCAGTTCCATAATATTTTAATTGAGTAACAGCGTTTTTAACAGAGGGTTCGCTTAGAAAATTCTTTCCATTGTAATACGTATGATTAAAAAAGTTAGCATTTGTCGCCGTACATTCGGGAATAGGATAGCCGTTATTATCGATTATATGGTCTTCTTTTATATACTCGGTTGTAGTATTGAAGTAGGCATAATATATTCTTTCGCCTTGATCGTCCCATGTTATGTCCGTCTGATAATATTCACCGTCAATTCGAACTAAATTCCACGCATGAGATTGATTATTAAGGTCTGTTCCTGTTACTATATGGGACTGTATGCCCATAATATAGAGCAGATATTGATATAATTCCGCATAACCCTCGCACACTGCTTTTCCTTCGATCAAGGCTCCGTAAACATTATGGGAATATTCAGTATTAACATATGTTATATGATCTGCAACGGCATCGTGCAGTATTTTTGATATTTCATACTCCGACATATTATAGTTTACACCGCTTTCGGTAAGAAATGCTTGAACTGCACTATTAAATTCTTCTTTGACTTCGACTGTGTTTAAAGAATCAATATAAGCAAAATCAACATGACTCACATTCACAGTGTTCCCATAACACCAAATTTCTACTGTTTTAAACCAAAAATGTTGCGGATTATCAAAACGGTAAGCCGCAAGAACAATATTAATCTCATCAACTGTAATGTCTAATGTCCCTAAAATCACTCTATCTTTTGATTGTTCTACACCATCAAAAATTTTGTCATAGGCTTTGAGAAGATTTTCACTATTGTCCATTTCTGCAAGCCGACTTCTGCCGTAGTAAAGCTCGCTGTCTACCGACAGAGAAAAAACAGCTTCTTCTTTTTCTGTGTTTAAAGATGATACAGTTTCATCTATTTCTGCCGAAAGCGCAAAAATTAATATTGATGCAAAAAGACAAAATACAAGTATTGACAATATACTCTTTTTCAAAAATCCAACCACAATATCACCTCAAATTAATATTTATATATCTATTATAATATGAAAACAATTATTATGCAAGAGTCATTTATTTTTTTGTCATACTTTTAATTAACTTGCATTTTCCTTTTATGTGCCAAAAAACTCTTGAAAATACTGTTGCTAAAAACCAAAAAATATGTTATATTATTTATATATGTGTAAATCTACGTCATATAAAGTAAAATAATAACTGACAGCTCTAAAAGGAGGTTTTTTATAATGGTAAAAACACGAAAGAGAAAAAGCGTTTTTAAATACGCTTATATTATTTTTGCCGTATTGCTTGCAATACTTGTTGCGGCAGCTCTTTTATATGTTAACTCGGTACTTACTCTTTATGAGAACGAGCATCCTCAAAGACATCTTGAAAATGCAGTTGAGCTGTTAAAGAGTGAGGCCGAAAGCGGTACTCTTTGGACAAAAGAAGGCATTCCGTCAATGGAAAGCACCATTTTTGAGACAGGTATCGACCAGAAAACCGAATTTGTTAAAAAGCTGAACGGAAATTACAAATTTTCATCTCAAAAATGGATAAATGATAATGACTGTATATACAGCGTTATTTCCGACGGCGCGGCAATTGCAGAAATAAGATTACGCAAAAACGGCGATGCTGTACAAAAACTGGCTATTATCAGCATACAGAAATATGAACTTGTTTCATATGCTCCCATCAGCCACACATATACTCTTACACTTCCCGAAGATGTTGCGGTAAATTCCGATGTGTTTATCAATGTAAACGGCACGGCGCTCACCAAAGAACACGCAACAAAAAATGACAAAGGCGAAACACTGTTTACCCTTGAAAATCTTTATTCTCTACCGACTGTAACCATTACAGATGCCAAGGGTAACAAGGCAAAGGTTAAACTGCCCGACAGTGCAAACGGTGAGATAACATTTGACAACTGTTTCTATACGCTCACCCTCCCCAATTCACTTTTCGTTGACATAAACGGAGAAAAACAGACGGGCGAAACACTGGAAGACGGCAGACTTTATTACAGGATCCGACTTGCCACAAAAGCAGAAGTTATTATAAGCGACCTTTTCGGTAATACCACAAAATACAACGGGACATCATCGATCCCCCTTACTTATTATACATTTATGACGGGGGACAATTGCTCGGTGAAGGTCGACGGCGAAGAAGTCCCCGAGGCATGTATGGAGATATCAGCAAACCCCGAATACAAGAACTTTGCAGACCTTGTTTCAGGCCTTCCCAGGTTGCCCGTGTATAACATAGTTGTATTAAAGGACAATGCACAAATAACCATAACCGACAGCAATGGAAACAATGTTCCCTATGACCCGAAAATAAAAGTTCAGGACCTTACGGGAATATCTTCGGGTACAAAACTTGATACCGTACCTGCCGAGGTTGCAAACGAAGTAAACGTATTGAAGGTTCTCGAGGATTGGAGCTTGTTTATGTCCTGCGATTTGAACTTCAACTCGCTTTCCAAGCACCTTATCAAAAATTCTTATCAGTATAACGTTGCATGGAAGTACAACACCAGTATTGACCGTACTTTTACAAGTACACATTCACTTGGCAATCCGCCTTTTGAGGAAGAAAGTGTTACAAACTTTGTGTGGCTGACAGACAACTGTTTCTCTGTTGATATCCGCTTTGTTAAGCATATGATAGTTTTAGGCAAAAGACTTAACGATGAAATGAACGAAAGATGCTATTTCGTTAAATATGATGACACAAATGACGGAAAAAATAATTCTACATGGAAGCTTGTCGGTATGAAGGAGATAGTAAACAATGCAGAATAATAATATGCCAAACAAAAAATTTGAAGCGCCCCTTACTCCCGATAATCAAAACAATGTTCATCAGCACAAGCGCCGCCGTCCGCATAAGACAACAACCAAAAAGACCGTCAGCGGAATAATCCTTAAGATACTTGCTTTTGTAATGACATTTGTTTTTGCCGTTGTGCTTACTCTTTACTGCGCTTTGGGAATGCTTTGTACCAACCGTGTTTCAAAAGACGAAAAGGCGCAAGGCAAAATATCCGAAATTCTTTATATAACTGTTCCAACCTTTCTTGAAACAGGAGCATTCAAATTTATTCCCTCTCTTTATCTCTCCTCTGACGCTATCCAAAATATTGTTGACAACAACAAGATGAAGGATATGGATGCCAATGTCGACGAAGGACTTATAAATATGGGCGGTGGAGAAACAACGGGCAAGCTTGACATAGACATCACTGTAAACGAAGAGAAAAATAACAACATCTCCAGTGATGAATCTGCTCCAATAGAGATTCATGAAGTTTCAGGCTCTACCTATTACGGAACAATGATGATAGTAAAAGACCCCTCCCGTGTAAGCCTTGCAACCATATATCCATGGCGTGATGTGGGAGTTACTCTTGACGAGCTTGTAGAAAACAATAACGCTGTTGCAGGTATCAACGGCGGTCTCTATAACTCATATAACAATACCGGCGGTACCCCCTACGGTGTTATTGTTTCAAACGGAGAGATTCAATTCAATAAACCTTGGCAATGGCCCGGCCTTGTACTTGTAGGATTTACAGAAAATAATATTCTCCAGATAATTGATGTGTCTGATATGTCAGCCGAACAGGTTGAACAACTTGTTAAAGAAAAAAAGATACGAGATGCTGTAACCTTTCAGGATGAAGCATCAGATGCGAACAATCACTTTGTTCAGCTTATAATCAACGACGAAGTCCGTGAAATGAACGGTATGGGAAGCGGATTGAACCCAAGGACTGCAATAGGTCAGAGAGCTGACGGCGCTGTTCTTATGTTTGTAACAGACGGCAGAGGTAAAAACGGGCATCTTGGCGCATCCGCATCAGACCTTATTGAAGTAATGCGGGATTATGGCGCTGTCAATGCCGCAAACCTTGACGGAGGAAGCTCTTCGTGTATGTACTATGACGGAGAATTTCTTATGACAAGCGTCACTTTCTATAACGCAAACTCTTCATGGAGACTTCCTGCAGGTTTTGTAGTAAAATAAATACCCTCTAATTAAAACGCTCGAATTAGTTAAAACCCGAGCGTTTTTTATTAAACATTAAAGATATGTTATTTCTTTTATAGAATTTTTTACTCAAACAGATTATTTCCAATTACAAAATCTTTGAATTTCCTCATACTGCTAAAAAGATATTTATCTTTTTTCCAAACAAGGCTTATATTAACAGAAATTGGCGGAGTTATAGATACAGAAATTAGCTCGGAATTTTTTTCTATAAGTTTTTTAAAAATAAAACCAGCCGCCGTATCACTGGATATAATACTGAGCATAGTAGACAACTGTGCAGTGTGCATAATTACATTAGGCTCAATCCCCTCTTTTGCAAACCATCTTTTTATCTCAGATGTTTGAAAAAAACCATCCTCAAGCATAACAAGCGGAGTTTCGCACAATTCAAAAGGAGATATATCATCCATACTCGCAAGGCGGTTGTCTTTTGTTGTTCCGCATACTATTTCAAGCCTTCCTACCAACACTGAAGCCAGAGCGGGATCTATTTGCTGATTATGGGATATAAAAGCCATATCAAGCTGATCATCCCATATTTTACGGTTCATTTCTTGTCTACCGCATTCTATTATTTCAAGGGTTATATTTTCATTTTTTGCAAGAAAATCCCGATAAATATTTGGTAATATAAGCGCCCCCGTCATGGGAGGCACTCCGAGTTTCAGAGTTTTCCTTTCACGCCCCAAATCTCTCATTATTTTTTCCGCACTTTCCGCACTTTCAAGTATGTTGCGGCTCATTTTGTACAACACATCACCCTCTGATGTAAGTACCATTCCGCGATGCTGCCTTTTAAAAAGCAAAACTCCAAATTCATTCTCCAGTTCTTTTATAGCATTAGATACTGAAGGCTGCGCTATATGTAAGAACTCTGCCGCTCCAGATACCGTACCATAGATACAAACAGCGTTAAAATATTTCAACTGCATTAAATTCATTTTTACGTCACCTCATATATATTATATAGTTTTTTTATATACTTGTCAACAATTTATATATTTTACAAATACCATTTACAACTGTATAATATATTTATCAGCAGTCCGCTGAAATAACTTATAAAAAGGAAGAATACTTATGAACACTTACAAAATAGCAGTAATAGCAGGCGATGGAATAGGTCCCGAGGTTATAGACGAGGGAGTAAAGGTATTAAACGAGGCAGCAAGACTTGACGGCACATTCAAATTTGAGTTCTCGTATTTTCCGTGGGGATGTGAATTTTACAAAAAAACAGGCAAGATGATGGATGATGACGGCATAGAACAGCTTAAAAAATTTGATGCTGTATTTCTCGGTGCGGTAGGAGCGCCCGGTGTACCTGACCATATTTCTCTTTGGGGACTGCTTCTTGCAATCAGAAAAGGCTTTGACCAGTATATAAATCTCCGCCCTGTTAAGCTTTTGAAGGGAGCACCCACACCTATCAAGGAAGCAACCCCCGAAAATGTAGATATGATCTTCGTCAGAGAAAACAGCGAAGGAGAATATGCGGGCAGCGGAGCTTGGCTGTTTAAAGATAAGCCCAATGAAGTTGTTATTCAAGACGGTGTTTTCTCAAGAAAAGGCTGTGAACGTGTTATACGCTATGCATATGAATTAGCAAAATCCCAAAACAAAACATTAACCAGCATAAGCAAAGCAAACGCATTAAACTACTCAATGGTATTCTGGGATCAAATATTTGAGGAAGTTGGTAAGGAATATCCTGAAGTTAAAACATATTCTTATCTCGTTGATGCCGCAAGTATGTTTATGGTAAAAGACCCAAAACGTTTTGAAATTGTTGTTACTTCTAACTTATTTGGCGACATTTTAACAGACCTTGGCGCAGCGATTGCAGGCGGTATGGGACTTGCGGCAGGCGCAAATCTTAATCCTGAAAAAACATATCCCTCTATGTTTGAACCCATTCACGGCTCTGCCCCCGATATTGCAGGTATGGGTAAAGCAAACCCATTAGCTACAGTGTGGTCTGCATCACAAATGCTTGACTTTTTCGGACATGAAGATTGGGGAAAGAGACTTATAGACTGTATTGAAGAATTGCTTGTTGAAAACAAAACCCTTACTCCTGATCTTGGTGGAAAATCAACTACCGCAGAGGTAGGTGATGCCATTGTAAAGAAAATGCAAAAACTTTATTCCAACAAATAATATATTAACATAAGGACTGATAAAATGGATAACAAACAAGAAATAAAATTACAAGCATTTGAAATGCATAAAAATCTGTATTTTATCGGAAGCGAAGCCGTATCGGTACACCTTATTAATACAGAACAAGGACTTGTTCTCATAGATACGGGCTATCCAAATATGTATGACCTTATTTTAGACAACATAAAGAAAATGGGATTTGCCCCTAAAGATATCTGCGCAATATTCCATACTCACGGCCATATAGACCACTTTGGAACCACTCAAAAGCTTGTCAATCTGTCCGGTGCCAAAACCTATATTAGCCGAATTGACAATGATATTGTAAACGGTAATCTTGATCTTTCTTGGGCAAAAGAGGTGGGACTTGAGCGTCTTCCTTATTTTAACTGTGACATACTGATTGAAGACGGAGATATCTTCTCTTTCGGCAATACTCAAATACGCTGTGTTCATACTCCCGGACATACCGAAGGGGTTATGTCATTTATTATAACACTTGAAAATGAAGGCAAAAATACCGTCGCTGCAATGCACGGCGGTATTGGCACAAACAGCATGTCAGCAGAGTTTTTAACCAAATACGGACTATCGTTTGATTGCCGCGATAAGTTTAAAGAAGGGTTGAAAAGACTATCATCCGAAAACGTTGATTTGGTTCTCGGCAACCATCCCGAACAAAGCAATACAAAACGTAAAATGATACGGGTAATGAACGGCGAAACCGACCTGACCGACAAGGGTGAATGGCAACGCTTTCTTGACTCCGCGGAAAAACGCATAAATGCACTTTTGGAAAAAGAAGCACAGACAAGCTGATAATGAATTAAATATAGTAGGATATACAAAATATTTAATTTAAATATATTTAGTATATTACTACTTTTTTAACATAAAAAAATTTCACATATGCTTTTTAAACACTAATTTGTGCAATTATTATCAAAAAATAATATAAATTATTTACTTTTACTTATTATTAATATATAATAAATAAAAGTGTAAAAAAATGAGGTAACTGCTTATGAAAAAATCAGTTGTGCTTCCTACTGCTCTTCAGATATGCGTTGATGACATAGGTTGGTTTATTGGCTCAGATGAAAGGCATTCAAGCAAACCTTCCAGAACAGGAATGACGAGACGCCACTATCCTGAGGACTATACTGTTTTAAACGAAATCGGTAAAGCTATCGGTCAGAAAATAATGTGTCCTCTTGTCTTGGCTGAATGGGATAAAGACAATATTCTTAGAGGAGAGGTTGGTATAACTTATGATCCTCAAAATTGGGACAGAGCATCAAGGCTTGATATAAAATTTGCAGAAAGATGTTTTAAAGCGGCAGAATCTTCGGAATACATTGAGTATGCACTTCATGGTGTTTTGCACGGAAACTATGATAAGAACGGTAAACAAATAACCGAGCTTGAGTTTTTTGAATACAAGGACGGAAACAATTTTCTAACTACTCAGTCAGAAGAAGAGATACTTCACCGTATTGAGCTTTTCTTCAAGCTGTATGATATGTGGGGCTTTAAGAAAAAAATACGTTCTTTTGCCGCACCTAACGGTCTACCTAAGAACTTAAAAAGCAAAGATATGCTCCCGCTTGCATCAGCTTTGAAAAAGAACGGTATTACATATTGGGCAAACAGTTGGGGTAATCCTGTTGGATATACCGAATTTATTGACGGTGTTCTTTATATGGAAAAATGTTGTAATAGCAATATACCTTGGAATGCTTGTGATGTTGATCCCGATTATGTTGCAGACTTTGTAAAAGAAAGCGATGAAAATACCGGAACTGTTATGAGCACTCACTGGCCTAACTTCCTTCGCTTCAACGTTCAAAACAACCTAAAAAATGTTGAAAAATGGGCAGATTTCTTTAAGAGACAGAGTGAGATATTCGGTCTCATGATTTCCAAAGACATAGCCTTTGCCGGCAGTCAGTGTGTATATCACACCTACAGCAAGTTAGATTTTGAAGATAAGAAAATAAAAATCGACATATCTGACTGTATTGAAAAGGGCAAAGATTATTTGTCAGGCAAATTTTACGTAAGTCTCAAAAACGACCTTACTCCCTCTGAGGTAAAGGGCGGATCTATTGAGCTTTACGAAACACACAATGACTTTAAAACCTATAAAATTATTCACACGGAAAGACTTATTGAAATTACAGTTAAATAAATTCAATGTCCACATACTGTTTTTATTTGGCTAACATTTTTTGCTAATACAGTTTTTTCAAATACAATAACCACAAAATCAGCCCTTCCTTAATAGGAAGGGCTGATTTTATTGGTATATAAAAACCACCAGCTAAGCTGGTGGTTATGATTAGTTTATTACTATTTTTTAAGTAATTTTAATTATACTCTTTGGAAGAGTGCAGATACACCAAGACCGCCGCCACAGCAAGAGGAAATAATTCCCATTTCACCGCCTGTTTCAAGAAGCTGATGAAGTGCAAATAATGCTACTCTGCCGCCTGATGCGCCATTGGGATGTCCAAAGGCAATAGCACCGCCATTGGGATTCCATTTTTCAATATCAATCTGCTGACCGCCGATTTTTTCCATTTCTCTAATAACACTGAGGTTCTGAGCAGCAAATGCTTCATTACACTCAAATACGTCAATATCGGAAAGCTTAAGTCCGTGCTTCTGCATAAGCTTCATGTTTGAATATGCAGGACCGATACCCATAAGCTTAGGATCGCAACCGACATCACAGCCGCCTACCCAACGAGCAATAGGTGTGTAACCGAGAGCTTTTGCTTTTTCTTCGCTCATCATAAGAAGCATTGATGCTCCGTCATTTCTACCGCTCGCATTTCCTGCTGTTGTAACGCCGCCTTCATATACAGGACGAAGCTTCTGAAGACCTTCAAGGGTGCTTTCATGACGGGGATGTTCGTCTTTTGCAACAACAATTTCGGGAGTCTTCTTTGTTGCGGGAATAACCACAGGCATAATCTGCTTTGCAAGAAAACCGTTTTCGTCGGCAGCCTTTGCTCTCATCTGACTGCGAAGCGCAAATTCGTCGCACTCTTCACGGGTAACTCCCCATGTTTTCGCCATAAGGTCAGAAACCTGAAGCATAATCAGATTATCCTCTGCCTTGGGAGCAAGAGAAGGAGGTATAGCTGCAGGAGCAATCATTTTATACGGCTCTGTGGATGTAGAAAACTTAACAAAACGCTGGCTGAAAGATTCGCCGCCGCCGACAAGTACAACATCTGCATCGCCCAATTGAATACGGTATGCAGCATGGTTAATACTTGCGATTGCAGAACCGCACTGCATCTCAACAGCAACTGCCGATGTTTCATAAGGCAATCCTGCCTGAAGCGAAGCAAAACGCGCGGGGTTTGGGCACTTAGCATCGCCGTTTGCAGTTCCGAAATAAACCGCATCAAGCTCTTTAGGATCAAGCTCTGTCTTTTCCATAACACCTTTGATAACCATAGCCGCCATATCTACTGTGTGGAACTGACGAAGTCCGCCACCAAGTTTTCCGAAAGGTGTACGAAGTCCGTCAACAATTACTACATTTTTCATTATTCTTTGACACTCCTGTTATATTATTTTAATTAGTTAATTGGGATACTCATTCTTTCCCCATTTTACTGTAAGAATATCACAAAAAACAAACACCGTCAATGGATAATCCAACTTTCTATGTACTTTCTAACTGTATTTAGAAAAAAGAAAGTTTAAAGTGTTGACAACTTAATATTATAATTCTATAATTAAAGTAAATTATAATGCTTAAATTATGCAAAGTTTTTGACACAAGGAGTATACTTATGAGCAAGCCTTTGGAAGAAATTAAAGTAGTAGACTTGACGACTTTCGTTGCTGCCCCCGTATGCGCGCGTATGTTAGGCGACATGGGAGCTGAAGTCATTAAAGTTGAGCATCCGAAGGGAGACGGTTGGAGAGAGTTCGGTATGAACTTTAACGCCCGTTTCAATGACGATGAAAACCCGGTTTTTGATATATATAACTCGGGTAAAAAGTTGATATCGCTAAACCTGAAAAGTCCCGAGGGAAAAGAAATTTTCTGGAAGCTTTTAGAAGAGGCTGATGTGTTTGTAACAAACACACGTCCCGATGCATTAAAGCGTCTTGGCTTTTCTTACGAAGATGTTAAGGAGCGTTGCCCCAAACTTATTTACGCCATAGTTCTTGGCTTTGGAGAAGAAGGCCCGGAAGCAGGCAGACCTGCTTTTGATACGACTGCGTTCTGGACAAGAAGCGGTTTCCTGCGTGATATGTCCCCCCTTACCGATTCATATGTTCCGATATCTCCCCCCTCCGGTGTTGGCGATACCGTTACCGCTTACAACCTTACCGCACAGGTTTGCGCAGCGCTTATTGGAAGAGAACGTACAGGCAAAGGCGACTATGTAAGAGCAAGTCTTTACCATACAGGTATATTTACAATGGGTACTATGGAGATCATAACACAAAGACCTTGGGGTCGTGATTATCCTATGTCCCGTGAACAGGTAGGCCCTCCCGGAGGCTGTTATCTCTGTAAAGACGGTGAATGGCTGTTCCTTGCAAACGGTCAGCTTTCTGTTTCTTTACCAAAGATGTTTACAATGATAGGCAGACCTGATCTTATCGGTGACGAGCGTTATTTAACAAGAGAGTCCCGCGCTGCAAATTCAAAAGAGCTATATCAGCTGTTTGTTGAAGCATACAAGACAAAAACCTGCGATGAGTGGATCGAGCTTTCAAAACAGGTTGACCTGCCCTTGGTAAGAATGAATCATTTCAGTGATGTTACATCGGACGAGCAGGCTTGGGCCAACGGTTACCTTGAGCACATGGAATGCCGTACAGGCGAGACTGTAATTATGCCCAGCTGTCCTATCGAAATGGATTCGGTTGGCGAAATCAAGACCGTTCCCGCACCAAAGGTTGGCGCAGATACAGAAGAAGTTCTTCGCGGTATGGGTTATACCGAAGAGCAGATCGCCGCTATGGAAGAGACCGGCGCAATTTACAGAAGCAAATAAATTTTTACATATGATATACAATATAGAAGGAGAATAACAATGGGAAAATTAACTAATAAGTACGCAGTTGTTACAGGTGCCGGCAAAGGTATCGGCAGAGCGATCGTTGAACGCTTCCTCGAAGATGATGCAGCGGGCGTTGCAATACTTGAAATGGATATTGAACTCGGAAATGCTACAGCAAAAGAGCTTGACCCTACAGGAAACCGTGTTATCGCAGTTAAGTGCAATGTTGCATCACAGGAAGAAGTACACGCAGCTTTTGAAACAATATTTGCAAAATTCGGCAGAGTTGACATTCTTGTTAACAATGCAGGCATCACACGTGATGCTATGTTCCACAAGATGCCTGTAGATATGGCAAAGCTTGTTATGGACGTTCACTTCTACGGAACATTCTACTGCTGTCAGGAAGTTATCCCCGGCATGAGAGACCGTTCCTACGGTAAGATAATCAACATTTCCTCAGTATCCGCTCTCGGTAATATCGGACAGACAAACTACACAGCTGCAAAGTCTGCGATTGAAGGCTTGACAAGAACACTCGCTATGGAAAGCGGCAGAAAGAATATCACAGTAAATGCCATCGCTCCCGGTATGATCGACACAGATATTCTCAAGACTATCCCCGAGGATATTATGAAGCAGAAGATCGCATCCGTTCCTATGCAGAGACTCGGTAAAACATCAGAGGTTGCATCTGTTGCCTCCTTCCTCGCAAGCGACGATTCATCTTGGGTTACAGGTAACGTTATTCTCTGCTGCGGCGGCCAGAAAATTAAGGTCTAAGAAAACCTATTCGATAGAAAAACTCCGTTCACCCGAAACGGAGTTTTTTCTTTTGACGAGACTATGCCACGTTTTCCTCTATATCTGACTTTTTCACACTTTGAGTACTGTCTGCCAGAACTTACAGAACATTATTCGGTTCAATTAACTAACAAAATGCACTTACATAAGTACACCTTATAAGCAAACCAGAAAAAGCATTTACAACCAAAATGTATCAGTGTATATGGATTTTGAAGATTACGACTTCAAGGATAGGTAAGGTGCTATATGAAAACAAAACCAGAAAAACTTAGAACCGTTATCACACTAATAAAAAATGCAGAAGATGGAGACAGACTTCCCAAAAGGCAATTTAGAAATTTGCTTTATCAAAGAGTGCGACTGTGCAAGGAATTGGTTGATAGATTGTTTGAAATCAACAGAACAATCAACTTCGCAGCCAAGAACAAAGACTACCGCTTACCATACTCTGAATATAAATCCCTGTGTAACGAGCGAGAGACTATCAGGCAAGTGTTAAAAGAAGCCAAATGGGATATTTACAATTACAGCACATAAGGGGCTGAGTCATTAACTCAGCCCCTTGTCTGCAAATGGTCTTCTACTGGGGTAAAACTGGGGTAAACACGATTTTTTCAAGTATTGGTCTCTACTCTTTAAACAATCAAGAGGATTCTTTACTCTTTTCTTAATCTTGATAACTCTCAATTACTCTATGTTTAAGATAAAGACTCATAATGCTTATATAATCATCATGATTAATAAAGAGTCTTATATAAAAGAAAAAGAGTCATAAAGATTCTATAAGAATCGTTATAACTCATGAAGATTGCGG